>CAYVGD010000201.1:0-5479 GCA_964450095.1 uncultured Polaromonas sp. | reverse complement strand
GCCGCATCCGGCAGGCCATCGAGGCCGACCCCAAGAACCCGCGCCGCATCATCACCGTGCGCGGCGTGGGCTATGTGTTCGCCCACCAGCAGGACTGAAGGGCGGGCGTGATGCGCCACCGCTCCGCACGAGCGCGAAGGCGCGGCGCCAGGGGCGTGCGATGAACGGACTGTGTTCGCGGCTTCACCTGAAGCTGTGGCTGGCGGTGGTCGGCGCCGTGGTGCTGCTGTCGCTGCTGATGGGCTGGGCGTGGCGGCTCACGCGCGAGGAACGCAGCCCGCCGGTGCGCGAGCTGGTGCTGCGCGATGCCGCGGGCCAGGAGCTGGGCCGCGCGCGCAGCCAGGCGCCGCTCAGGCCCGGGCCCGGGCACAGCCACAGCCACAGCCACAGCATCGAACTGCAGACCCGCGATGGCGAACGGCTGACCGTCGAGCTGTCCCGGCTGTCACCACAAGGCGCACAGCATGGCACGCCGCCTGGCCCGTCCCGCGGCAGCGCCTGGCCCGGCCCCTGGCCTGTGCCCAGCTTCCTCTGGCTGGTGGCCGTGGTGACGCTGGCCGTGGCGCTGGGGCCTGACCCATCATCCGGCGGCTGACCCAGCGGCTGGAGGCGCTGCAGCGCGGCGTGGAGCGCTGGGGCGCGGGGGAAGGGAGCGTGCGGGTGCAGGTGGAAGGCCACGACGAAGTGGCGTTCCTGGCCGAGCGCTTGAACCGCGCGGCCGAGCGCATCGAGCAACTGCTGGCATCGCACAAGGCGCTGCTGGCCCATGCATCGCACGAGCTGCGCACGCCCCTGGCGCGGCTGCGCATGGGGCTGGAAATGCTGGAGGGCGGCACACCCGCGCAGCGCGAGGAAATGCGTCGCAGCCTCTACGAGCTGGACCAGCTGATCGACGAGATCCTGCTGGCCAGCCGGCTGGAAGCGGCCCAGGCCGAGCCCGAAGCGACGGAGCCCGTGGACTTGGCAGGCCTGGCCGCAGAGGAATGCGCGCGAGTGGATGCCGAGCTCGAACTCTCGCCTGTCCTCGCCGCGCAGGGTGGGCTGGTGCTGCAGGGTTCGCTCCGCCTGCTGCGCCGCATGCTGCGCAACCTCCTGGAAAACGCCCGGCGCCACGGCGGGGGCGAAATGCGGCTGTGCCTGTCAGTGGACGAGGCCGGCGGCCAGGTCGAGCTGCGCGTGGTAGACCGCGGCCCGGGTGTGGCGCCAGCCGAGCGCGAGCGCATCTTCGAGCCCTTTTACCGCCTGCCCGGCACCCGCCAACACGAAGGCGGCGCGGGCCTGGGACTGGGCCTGGGCCTGGGCCTGGGCCTGGGCCTGGCACTGGCACTGGCACTGGCACTGGTGCGCAGCATCGCGCGGCGCCACGGCGGCAGCGTGCATTGCCAGGAACGGCCCGACGGCGGCGCCAGCTTCGTGGTGCGGCTGCCCATGCGCTGAACACCCAGGCCCAGGCGCCGGCGCCTGCGGGCACGGCCGCGGCGAGGCGGGTGCACGCACGTTGCCGCAGAGCGCGGCGCGCGCTCCGCGTTGCGCGTTGCACGTTGCACGTTGCACGCTGTGCGTTGCACGTTGCGTTGGGCGGTGGGCGTTGGACGTTGGGCGTTGGGCGTTGGGCGTTGGGCGTTGGGCGTTGGGCGTTGGCAGTGGACGGTATGCTCGGCCGCTCACACCCCATCACGCTTTGAAAGCCATGTCCTTTCTTCCCTCCTCGTTGCCGTTGATCCAGGCCCCCATGGCCGGCGCGCAGGATGCGCGCCTGGCGATCGCGGTCGGCCGGGCCGGCGCGCTGGGCTCGCTGCCAGCGGCCATGCTGTCGCCCGAAGCACTCGAACGTGAACTCGGCCTGCTTCGGGACGCCGGCGTGGCCTTCAACGTCAACTTCTTTTGCCACACCCCGCCGGCACCGGACGCCGCACAGCTGGCGCGCTGGCAGGCCCTGCTGCAGCCCTACGGCACCGAACTGGGGCTGGATGCCAGCGCGCCCGCGGCCGCTGCCAGCCGCCAGCCCTTCGGCGCACAGGCGGCCGAGGTGCTGGAGGTCTTCCGTCCTGCGGTGGTGAGCTTTCACTTCGGCCTGCCCGCGCCGGCGCTGCTGGCGCGCGTCAAGCGCCTGGGCGCGTGCGTGATCTCTTCGGCCACCACGCTGGAGGAAGGGCTGTGGCTGCAGGCCCAGGGCGCCGACGCCGTGATCGCCCAGGGCCTGGAGGCCGGGGGCCACCGCGGGCACTTCCTGCAGCACGACCCGGAGCGCCAGAAGGACACGCTCGACCTGGTGCACGAATTGGCTGCGGCGCTTTCGGTGCCCGTGGTGGCGGCCGGCGGCATCGTGGATGCGGCGCACGTGCGCGCAGCCCTGGACCGGGGCGCCGCCGCAGTGCAGGCGGGCACGGCCTTCCTGCTGTGCAACGAGGCCACCACCAGCGCCGTGCACCGCGCGCGGCTGCGCGACGCCGATGCGCCCACGGCACTGACCAACCTGTTTTCAGGCGGGCTCGCACGCGGGCTGTTCAACCGCCTGATGCATGAGCACGGGCCGGTGAGCGATGCGGCGCCGCCCTTTCCGCTGGCCTCCGGTGCGCTCGCGCCCCTGCGGGCCCGGGCCGAGGCGCTGGGGCGCGACGACTTCACGCCACTGTGGTCGGGCACCCGGCGCGATGGGCTGATGGCAAGACCGGCGGCCGATGTGGTGGCCGCCCTGGCCGCAGGCTTTTCACGCTGAAGGGCCTGGGGCCCGGGGATCCGTGCAGCCTGCCTGGAGGGTGAGCCGGGCGTGCGACCCGAGGTCCGCCGCGGTCTCAGCGCATCGGGGCGCTGCCATGCTTTTCAGGCGCAGGGCTTTCAGGCTTTGGCTGACGGGCTGGCGGGCTGACGGGAAGGTGGTTGCCACGTGCGCGCCGGGGGCGCATGGCGCACCCCGTCCGCAGGGCGCTCAGCCCAGCGCCCTCAGCGCTTCCAGTGCGGCCAGCACGCGATCGGGGCCGAGGTCGTTCAGGCAGCGCGTGTGGCCCAGGGGGCATTCGCGCTCGAAGCAGGGCGCGCAATCGAGCGGCGGCTGGTAGCCGCTGTCGTGCTTGAGCCAGAGCACGCGCGCACGCGCGTTCAACGGCGGCGTGTGTTCGGGGCTGGACGAGCCATACACCGCCACCTGGGCAACGCCCAGTCCGGCGGCCACGTGCATGAGGCCCGAGTCGTTGCTGACCACCGCGCGGGCGCCAGCGATCAGGCCCAGCGCATCGGCCAGCGCGGTTTGCCCGGCCAGGCTGCGCACGCGCTCGCCCGCGGCGGCCAGGGCCGCAATCTCCTCGCACAGCGCCGCCTCCTTGGCCGACCCCAGCAGCAGCACCGGGTGGCCCTGCCCTGCCAGGCGGGCCGCCAGCGCGGCCACGTGCCGGGCCGGCCAGCGCTTGGCCGGACCGTACTCGGCGCCCGGTGCCATCACCACGTAGCCCTGGGCGGCCAGCCCCTGCTGGGCGAGCACGGCCTGCTGCGCTGGCAGCGGCCACTGCAGCTGCGGCCGGTCGCGCTCGATGCCGGGCTCGCCGCTCAGGGCCGAATACAGCGCCACCATGGGCGGACGGCTGTCACGGGGCGGGTTCTTCAGGCGATGGGTGAGCAGGCCCACGCGTGCCTCGCCCAGGTAGCCCACGCGGTGTGGGATGCCGGCCCAGAAGGGCACGAGCGCGCTCTTGAGCGAGTTGGGCAGCACGTAGGCCGCATCGAAGCGGCCATGGAGTTCGCGCGCCACCTGGCGGCGAGCGCGGAACTGCAGCCCGCCGTGCGCAAAGGGCACTTCCAGGATGTGCGCGACCTGCGGCATGGCCCGGAACACCGGTGCCACCCAGGGCAAGGCCGCCACGGTCAAGCGTTCGCCGCGCGCGGCCAGGCGCCGCAGCAACGGCTCGGTCATGACCGCATCGCCGATCCATTGGGGTGCGATGACGAGGGAAGAGGTCACGGCGGGTTCAAGCCAGACAAAGCACGCATGCCACCGAGGGCGGGTGCCCAGCCTCCTGGGCGATCCGGTGCGCCGTGGAGGCGGCGGGGCATGCAAACCGACGCCGCGAGGAATCGGCGCCTGAAGAGAAAGCCAAACGCCGCACCGGGACGCTGCAATGCAAGGCCGGGAAAGCGAGCCGCCAAGCCCGGCAAGCGCAGCGTCACGCCGCCTGCGGTCTCAGTGGCTGCCGAAATGCTCGCCGTCCTTGAGTTTGTAGACGGTGCTGCAGTAGGGGCAGCGCACCGAGCCGGCATCGGCCACGCCCAGGTACACGCGCGGGTGGCTGCTCCACAGCGGCATGCTGGGGTTGGGGCAGAAGACGCCGCCGTGGCTGTTGAGGTCCTTGGCCAGCAGTTCCACGACGTTGCTGTCGGTCTTGCCTGTGCTTTCCATCATTGTTCTCCCTGTCGGACCCGTGGACGCGTCAGACCCGGGCGAGCCAGGCAGCGTACTTGGGGTTGCGGCCGTTCACGATGTCGAAGAAGGCTGACTGGATCTTTTCAGTGATGGGGCCCCGCGAGCCGCCGCCGATCTGGATGCGGTCGAGTTCGCGGATCGGCGTGACTTCGGCGGCCGTGCCGGTGAAGAAGGCCTCGTCGCAGATGTACACCTCGTCGCGCGTGATGCGCTTTTGCACCAGCTCGACACCCAAGTCCTTGCAGATGTGGAAGATGGTGTTGCGCGTGATGCCGTTGAGCGCACCGGCCGACAGGTCGGGGGTGTAGACCACGCCGTCCTTGATGACAAAGATGTTCTCGCCCGCGCCTTCACTCACGAAGCCGGAGGCATCGAGCAGCAGAGCCTCGTCGTAACCCTCGTCCACGGCCTCCATGTTGGCCAGGATGGAGTTGGTGTAGTTGCTCACCGCCTTGGCCTGCGTCATGGTGATGTTGACGTGGTGGCGGGTGTAGCTGGAGGTCTTGACGCGGATGCCGCGCTTGATGCCCTCTTCGCCCAGGTAGGCGCCCCAGGCCCAGGCCGCGACCATCAGGTGGATCTTGTTGCCCTTGGGCGAGACGCCCAGCTTTTGCGAGCCGATCCAGGTCAGCGGCCGCAGGTAGCAGCTTTCGAGCTTGTTCTCGCGCACCACGGCCTTCTGCGCCTCCATCACCTCTTCCAGGCTGAAGGGGATGTTCATGCGCAGGATCTTGGCGCTGTTGAACAGGCGCTTGGTGTGCTCTTCCAGGCGGAAGATGGCCGTGCCCTGCTCGGTCTTGTAGGCGCGCACGCCCTCGAAGGCGCCGCAGCCGTAGTGCAGGGTGTGGGTCAGCACATGGATCTTGGCATCCCGCCAGTCGACCATCTGGCCGTCCATCCAGATCTTGCCGTCGCGGTCGTCCATGGAGGCGGGAATCGGTGCCATGTGCAGGGGTCCTTGTGTCTCAGTCGGTGAAAAGGAAGAGGCGTCCGGCCGGGCCGGACGAGCTGGGCATTTTAGGCCGCTGGCGGCAGGCCGGGCACATCGTCTGCGGGTGCGGGCCG
>CAYVGD010000200.1:0-5545 GCA_964450095.1 uncultured Polaromonas sp. | reverse complement strand
ACCACGTCGCCCAGGAAGTCGAGCAGCACGTAGTCGAAGCCCCAGTCGTGGAAGCCGAGTTTTTCCAGCGTCTCGAAGCCGTGGATGATGCCGCGCCCGCCGCAGCCGCGACCCACTTCGGGGCCGCCGAGCTCCATGGCGAACACGCCGTCGCGCTTGAAGCACACGTCGCCGATGGAGACTGTCTCGCCGGCGAGCTTCTTCTTGGAGGAGGTCTCGATGATGGTCGGGCAGGCCTTGCCGCCGAACAGCAGGCTGGTGGTGTCGCTCTTGGGGTCGCAGCCGATCAGCAGCACCTTCTTGCCCTGCTGCGCCATCATGTACGACAGGTTGGCCAGGGTGAAGCTCTTGCCGATGCCGCCCTTGCCGTAGATGGCGATCACCTGGGTTTCACGCTTGGCCTCGCCGGTGTGCACCGGATCGGGTTCCTGCGCGGCCTCGCGGCGCAGTTGTTCAACGAAGCGCACTGGCTGGGCCGCAGGGGTGGTGTTGTTCATCAGTGTCTCCAGTCCAGGACCATCTTGAGGCATTGCCCGTCGCCAAAGGCCGTCTCGTAGGCGGCCTGTGCATGTGCGGGTGTGTGGGTGTGGGTGACCAGCCCCGAGAGGCTGAGCACGCCGGTGCTGACCAGTTCAGAGACGGCCAGCAGGTCGGCGCGCTTCCATTCGGCGGCCACGCGGATCTGTGCCTCGCGCATGAAGGCCGGCGCGAAGTTGAAGCCCATGCGGTCTTTGTAGAAGCCGGCCAGCACGATCTCGCCGCCCGGGCGCAGCCGGGGAATGACGCGGTCGAGGATGCCGGTGTCGCCGCTGACGTCGTAGATGGCTGCGTAGTCGGTGCGCTCGTCTTCGTCAGGGTGGATGACGGGGTAGCCGTGGTCGCCCGCGCGCCGCTGGGCGCTGGTGTCCCACACGGTGGGTGGCGGCAGACCGGCGGCCACGGTCAGGCGGGCCAGCAGGCGGCCCATGACGCCGTGGCCCACGATGAGGGCGGGGGGCGTTGCCGGCTCGCGCAGCCCGCCCAGCGCCACGCTGTGGTAGGCGGTTGCGGCCAGGGCCAGGAGGCAGGCGTCCGCGCCCAGGGCCGGGTCGGTGCGCAGTGCGCGCGCATGCGGCACCACCAGGCGGGCGCCTGCACCGCCGAAAAGGTTGTGCACGCCCTCGAAGCTCTGCGAGCCCGGCACGAAGACGGTGTCACCCGGTTGGAAGGGCACGTCGCCGTGGGTGCGCAGCACGCGGCCCACGGTTTCGTAGCCGGGCACCAGGGGGTAACCCATGCCGGGGAAGGCGGGCATGCTGCCGTCCCAGAGCAGGCGCTCGGTGCCGGTGCTGATGCCGCTGAAATCCACCTCGACTTCCACGTCGCCTTCGCCGGGGGTGCGCAGGCTCAGACCTTCCACCGCCAGTTGGCGGGGGCTGCGGAAGACGATGGCAGGGATGGTCATGGGTGTATTTTTGTCCCGACACTGATGAGTGTCAATCTGAGATTACACATTTCGGTGTTGCTTTCTTGCAGATTAGGGAAAACCCTTGGGCTTCAGTGGCCTAGAGCCTTGCGGCCCGTGATCAACGTGGCGTGCAGGGGCATGGGGTTGGGCACCCGCTCGATCTGTCCGAATCCGGCCTCTGCCATGAGTCCCTGAAGCCTGGCCACGGTGCGCAGCCGGCCCTCGCCCATGGCGCGCAGGTAAAAGTGGAAATAGGCATCCGACGGCGCCGGCCGGCCCTGGGCCTGGGCCATGGGTTCGGCCAGCAGCAACACGCCGCCCGGCTCCAGCGCTTCGTGGACGGCCGCCAGCAGCCCGCGCACCACCTCGTCGCTGTGGTCATGGGCCACGCGCAGCAGGGTGACGAGGTCGGCCCCGCGCGGCAGGGGTTCGAGGAAGCTGCCGCCGTGCACCTCGATGCGCCCGTCCAGTCCCGCCTGCGCGACTTTCTGGCGCGCCAGCGCCGCCACGGGCGGCAGGTCCAGCAACATGAGCGAAAGATGCGGCTCGCGCCGGGCCAGCTCGCACACCCAGCCGCCCTGGCCGCCCCCCACGTCGAGCACGCGGCGGTGGCCCGCGAAGGGGTAGCTGGCCAGCAGTTCCTCGATGACGAAGCGCTGCGAACTGGCCATGAGGGCGCTGTAGCGCGCCACCTGCTCGGGGCTTTGCCTTTCTTGGCGCACGGCCTCTTGCTGGGCGGCGTAAGGCCAGTAAGCGTGCATGGAGGCGGCTTCGGGCGCCTGCAGCAGTTGCAGCGGCTCGCGCAGGTCCGCGTAGAGCAGGGCGTTGTGTTCGACCATGGCTCGCAGCCCCTCGTGCGCCACCAGGGGCGCCCCCAGCGGGCCCAGGCCCAGGCGGCCGCCCTGGCGCGCCTCCAGCAGGCCCAGGGCCACGGCCGAGTCGAGCAGGGGCGCAAGCCGCGCGGCATCCAGTGCGGCCAGTTGGGCCAGTTCAGCGGGCGTGCGCGGGCGGGCGTGCACGGCCTCCAGCAGACCCAGGCGCACGCAGCCCAGCAGCACCTGGCTGTGCACGAAACCGGCCATGAGTTGGAAGAGGCCATCGGCCCGGCGGCGGGCGACCCAGCGGCCCACGGGGTTGCGCAGCGCCCAGCGGTAGAGCGCCGGATCGGTGAGCCAGCGGTCCAGGCGCTCGCGCAGGCCGAGCGGTGCGACTGCCGGGGGCGCTGACAGGCTCATGACTGCACGGCCGGGCGGCTGCGCGCGCTGCGGGTGTTGCGCGCTGCCGAGGCGCGGTCGATCTGCTCGCAGGCGCTTTGGGGCAGCAGCCTCTCGGATTCGGCCCGCACCAGGTGGCGCAGCGCCGTCTGGCTGGGGCAGGGCGGGATGGAGCCCACGGCGGAGGCCATGAGCAGCCGGAAATGGTCGACCGCGCCCTGCAGGCCCAGGTCGGCGGCGGTGCTGGGCCGGCCGTGCTGTGCATCCTGGCCGGTGGGCTTGCCCAGGCCTGTGGCGCCCATGACGTCGCGGATGTCGTCGGCCACCTGGTAGGCCTCGCCCAGGTAGTCGCCCAGTTCGCGCCAGGGCCGGGGGTCGGCGCCTGCGGCCTGCGCGCCGCCGCAGGTGGCGGCCACGAAGAGGGCGCCGGTCTTGGCGCGCTGGTACTGGCTCAGGTGCACGCGGGGCTCGCATTCCCAGGCCTGGCCGGCCACGATGCCGTCGGGCGCGCCGCTGCCTTCACAGAGCGCCAGCAGCAGGGGCGCCAGCCGCTCGGGGTGGCGCACGCCGGCCTGGGCCAGGGTCTGGAAGGCCAGCACGATCAGGCCGTCACCGGCCAGCAGCGCCAGGGGCTGGCCGAACTGCTTGTGCACCGTCGGCAGCCCGCGCCGCAGGTCGGCGTCGTCGAAGCAGGGCATGTCGTCGTGCACCAGCGAGGCGCAGTGCATCAGTTCGATGGCCGAGGCCATCGCGTCGGCCAGGGCCGGTGCGTCGTCGCCGCAGGCCTTGGCAACCGCCAGGCACAGGTGCGGCCGGATGCGTGCCCCGCCTGGAAACACTGCGTGGCGCATGGACGCCATCAGCCGGGGAGGGGCGCAGGCCGTGTCGGCCCGCGCAAAGGGCTGCTCCATTGCCTGTTCGATGCGAGCCTGGATGTTCATGCGGTCCCCAGCTGGGTTGACGGCGCGTGTCGCCCTGTGTGACACGCTTAAGTGTCAATGTAACACGACGGTTTATTGTGTCAACGCAAGCGTGCATCCGCCCCAGAAGGGTGCTTTCAGGCCGGCCGTCCAGGACGGCTGCTTCCAGGCCGCCACCCCCCGAGGGGTTATCGGTCCTGGCGGGGTGCGGTGGGGGTGCGGTAGGGCTGTGCGATGCGGTGCACATGCACCGGCACCATGTGGCGGATGCGGGCGGGCTCTTGGCGCTCCAGGTGCACCAGGGACTCCAGGGCCTTCATCTCCAGCCGGGCGCGGGCGAATTCGAGCCCGCGCGGGCCGATGCGTGGCATCAGCCAGGACACCAGCGGCTTGAGCCAGGCGGGCATGCGCCGCAGCGGCAGGCCGCCCGAGGCACGCTCGAGGTTCTGCAGGAAGCCGCGCACCGCGCCGGCCCGGCGACCGGCGCTGCCGGGGGCGCGCAGATGCACCTCGTCACCCAGCAGGTCCAGCATCGCCTGGCCCTGGGCGTTGCGCACCAGCAGCCACTGCTGGCCCTGGCCGCCCATGTAGCCCACGGTGAGGTCGGCCAGCACGTTGGTGTAGTCCACGCAGCTGCGGCAGGTGGTGGGGAAGAAGTCGGCCGGCAGGTCCGACAGGGGCAGGTTCAGGAAGGGGATGGTGCGCACGGTGCCGTCGCGGGTGCGGATTTCCACGCGGTAGTCGGCCCGGAACTCGAGGTAGGTCACGTCCTGCGGACGGGGTGCCACCCGGGCCAGGAAGGCATGGAAGTTCTCGGTGGTGGTGTTGTCCGAGCAGGCGATGCCGATGACCAGGAGCTTTTCCAGGCCGCGCTCCCGGCGCAGCTGCGCCTCCAGCGCCCGCAGCGCATACACCTGGCAGGGCACGCCCACCACGGCCAGGCGCTTGTGGCCTTGCGCCAGCGCCGGCTCCACGAGCGCCAAGAGCGGCGCATAGCCCATGCGCATGCCGCGGCAGCCGGCCATGTCCTCGGCGCGGGTGACGATCACCGGCTGCGGCCGCCACGGGTCGTCGGGGTGGGGGGCCATGGCCAGCACAGCGTCCACTTCGCCGGTCTCCAGCAGCCGCTGCGCGATGCGGGTGGTGATGCCCGTCCACTGCGCGCCGGGCAGCGGCGCTCGCAGCGCGGCTTGCCACATGGCGGTGTGCGGACCGAAGAACAGCTCGTCTCCCGCCATCTGGCGGCTGCGGCCGTGCACCGCGCGCTCGAGCGACGGGTAGTCGGGCTGGATGAACTGGCAGGCCTGGGCGCAGCGCTTGGGCTCGCTGGTGCGAGAGACGCCGCAATCGGTGCACAGGTGCCGCGTGGGGGCGGGTGCCAGCGCCGGTGTCCAGGGGGCCGGGCCGGGTGTGGACTGCGGGGGAAAGGCTGTCATGGCGGCGTGCGCTCCGTGGGCGGCTCTTCCCAGAGCCTGAACGCGAGTGCAGCCACCTGCTCGGGCGCCTCTTCGTGGGCCAGGTGGCCCAGGCCGTCGAGGTAGATGCAGCGCGCGGGCAGCCCCGCCGGCAGGCGGGCCAGCACCGCCTCGGCCTGCGAAGGTGAGACGGTGCGGTCGCGCTGGCCCACCACCAGGTCCAGCGGCGTGGCCAGGCGGGGCAGGTCGGTGGCCAGCGCCGGCAGGTCCCAGTGGGCCATCATGGCCAGGGCGCCAGCCACGTGGCCGGGGTCACCCACCAGCTGGCGGTAGATGCCGCGTCCCGTCTCGTCGATGGACGAGCCGGTGCCCTCCAGCAGGCGCTCGAGCACGCGCGCATCCTGCGCGCGGCTGGCGAAGGCCTGCGGCACGCCGGGCAGCAGGCTCATGAGCTTGGCCACCGGCGAAAACACCCGGCCGGCCAGCCCTGCCAGCGGCAGCAGCGCGGCGTTGAGCCCCAGCACGCGCTGCGGCTGGGCCAGACCGTCC
>CAYVGD010000199.1:0-5554 GCA_964450095.1 uncultured Polaromonas sp. | reverse complement strand
GTGACGGCGGCCAAGTTCCTGCAACGCTTTGCATCGAAGTACCCCTGGGCGCACCTGGACATCGCCGGCACCGCCTGGAAAGGCGGGGCGGCCAAGGGCGCGACCGGCCGCCCCGTGGGCCTGCTGGTGGAGTACCTGCTGGGGCAGGTGCAGCCTGCGTCTGGTTCCGTTGCGCGCAGCCGCCAGACGGCCGCCAGCCAGGGGTCGGCCAAGCGCTCCCGGCGCGCTGCATGACGCTCGTCGAGTTCCACCACAACGTGGCGGACAAGCTGAGCTACAGCTGCCGCCTGCTGCGCAAGATACACGCGCGCGATTTGCGCGTGCTCGTGTTGGGCGAGCCTGCCGTGCTGTCATCTCTCGATGCGGCCCTGTGGTCCATGGGACCGAGCGACTTCATTCCGCATTGCCTGGCCACGGCCCCGGCGCCCACGCTTGCGGCCTCGCCCATCTGGCTGGCAGACCATTGGCTGGAAGACGCCCCCCACGAGGTGGTGCTCAACCTCGGGCGCGAGGTACCGCACAGCATGCGGCCCGTGGAGCGCTTCCTGGAGGTGGTGGGCCGCGACGCTGACGATGTGCAGGCCGGCCGCCAGCGATGGAAGCGCTACAAGGCCATGGGCCTGGAAGTCAAGGGCATCGACCGCGGCGACCAGTGAGCCCCTCTCGGCGGGCCGGATGATGGAAATCACCCATTGGTGATAGTGCTATGCGCGGCCGTTTGAATTTGCGTTATCTTCGCCGCCCAGGTGGAAACCAACGGTTTCTTCCCTCATTCACTTTTATTCAACGCATTGGAGTGTTTATGCAAATGAAACTGAAATTGGGCGCTGCTGCGGCGCTCGCTCTGGTCGCTGGCGTCGCCGCTGCGCAGGACGTGCAGGTGGTCCGCATCGGTCACGTGGCTCCCATCTCCGGTGCACAGGCGCATTACGGCAAGGACAACGAAAACGGCGTCCGCATGGCCATCGAGGACCTGAATGCGCAGAACATCGTCATCAACAACAAGCGCATCCGCTTCGAGATCGTGGCCGAAGACGATGCCGCCGATCCCAAGCAGGGCACCGCCGCTGCCCAAAAGCTGTGCGACTCCAAAGTCGCCGGCGTGGTGGGTCACCTGAACTCGGGCACCACCATCCCCGCCTCCAAGGTCTACAACGACTGCGGCATCCCGCACATCACCGGTGCTGCCACCAACCCCAACCTGACCCGCCCCGGCTACAAGACCACCTTCCGCATCATCGCCAACGACAATGCCCTGGGTTCGGGCCTGGCCAACTACGCCTCCGATACGCTGAAGATCAAGAAGGTCGCCGTCATCGATGACCGCACCGCCTACGGCCAGGGCGTGGCCGAGGTGTTCAAGCGCACGGCCCAGGCCAAGGGCATTCAGGTCGTGGACGAGCAGTTCACCACCGACAAGGCCACCGATTTCATGGCCATCCTGACCGCCATCAAGGCCAAGCAGCCCGACGCCATCTTCTACGGCGGCATGGACCCGCAGGCCGGCCCGATGCTGCGCCAGATGGAACAGCTGGGCATGGGCAACGTCAAGTTCTTCGGCGGTGACGGCATCTGCACGTCCGAGATCGCCAAGCTGGCCGCTGGTGCCAAGACCCTGGGCAACGTGATCTGCGCCGAAGGCGGTGCATCGCTGGCCAAGATGCCTGGCGGCGAAGCCTGGAAAAAGCGCTACGACGCCAAGTACCCGAACCAGTTCCAGGTCTACAGCCCCTACACCTACGACGCCACCTTCCTGCTGGCCGACGCCATGAAGCGCGCCAAGTCGTGGGATCCGAAGGTCTACACCCCCGAGCTGGCCAAGTCCAACTTCAAGGGCGTGACCTCCACCATCGTCTTCGAGCCCAACGGCGAACTCCGCAACGCCGCCATCTCCCTGTACACCTACAAGGACGGCAAGAAGTCCCCGCTCTGATCGCCTCGGCGCTCTGAACAAAAAAAGCCACCTTCGGGTGGCTTTTTTCTTGGGCCGCAGCCACTGGCCGCGGGGTGCCTGAGAGGGGCCTGCAGTCGGCCTATGCAACTCAGCTGCGCCAGAGTGCGGCCCGGCCGTGTCCTGCCGCCACCGCCAGGAGCGCCGGCAACTCCTGCGCGCTCAGCAGGCTGGGGCTGGCAAGGGCCGGCAGCGCAGTGCTTTCTGCGGAAAGGTTTGTGCGGACCAGGCCGGTGAGCCACAGCGGCGACGTGCGGCAGTGGCGTGAGGGCTGCCTGCGGTGCGGGGAGGGGCTTTTTCTCATGGCACGGCTTTCCTGGGTTGTTCATGCGGACGTCTGGTGTTCGGTCGCCGCCGCATGACGTTCATTCTGTGACCTGGCGCACCCTGGGGCAATGGCCCCGGATGAGGTCTGGCGCCAGGCCTGCAGCAGGGCGGGATGCCGTCCTACACGAAGGCAGGCCGCACCGGAAAACCGGTGCGGCCTGCGCGGTCAGGGTTGCAAATGGAGGTGCTTTGGGCCACCCGGCTGCGGGCTTCCCTCTGGTCAGTCGGTGCGGTGGCGCGCCAGCTTCATCAGCATGACGATGCCGTAGAGCGCCGCCAGGCCGACCAGCACGTACACCAAGCGCGAGATCGTCGACATCTCGCCGAACAGGGCTGCCACCAGATCAAATTCGGCAATGCCGACCAGGCCCCAGTTCAGGCCACCGACGATCATCAGGACCATGGCCACCCAGTCCAAGGCGTTGAGCCCCGTGTGGTGTGTCATGTCCTGCCTGTTGTGAACTCGGTCATGCGGAACGCTCATGTGTTTCTCCCAAGAAGGTCAACGGGCAGCGCCCCTGCCCGGCAGGCCCCGACTGCGCCGGGCCTGCGATTCTTGGAAGAGGCACGGGTGCCCCCTGTGCGCCTTGACGCACTCCCATGTAGGACGGCAGGCCGCATGTCCCTGGCGTCTGGGCTTTGAGGCACACAGTCGTTTTTGCAGCAGGACCGCATTTCGGAGTTCACCGCCATGGCTTTGCCGATGTGGTGGTGAAAGGCCCAGGCCGTACAAGAAAGGCTGCGGCACCTTGTGAGCGTGCAATGCCTGACGCCTTCAACGCCTGGCCGCTTGCGCGCACGGCGAGCCTTTTCCTCGAACCAGGTCCTGCATCGAGGTCGCGCCACGCCGACCTTGCACCCAACTGGGCGGGCTGGCCTGTGCCGGCTCAACCGCTGCGCTGGACTGCGCGGGTTGAGCAGGGCTTCAGCCAGGGTGCCGCGGAGCGAATTTCCGTTGCGGCTGGGGGGCGCGCAGCAGGTACGCAGCGGTGCGCAGCAGACGCGCAGCAGGGGCGGGGCATGAGGGCGCCCTGGCAGGCGCTCGCTGTAGCGCGCCGTTCAGACGCTTGCCTGGGGCGATGTTCCGCGCCGCAGCGGCAGGAAAAACGTCACGGCCCAGCAGGCGGCCAGCATGGCAGCCGATCCCAGCAGCGCATACAGCAGCCCTCCCCACTGGTACAGCAGGCCCGACAACAACGTGCCGAGGAAACGCCCCAACGCATTGGCCGCGTAGTAAAAGCCGACGTCCTCGGCCGCCTTCTCTGAACCCGCATAGGCCAGCACCAGGTACGAATGCACCGACGAATTGACTGCAAAGGCCACGCCGAACAGCCCCAGTCCGGACACCACCACCCATTCGAGGCGGGGCACATCGGCCAGCACCGCAGCGGCCAGGGCCAGGGGCACCAATGCCAGAAGCCCCGACCACAGCCGCGCGGCTGGCACCTCGTGGCTCAGGCCGTCTTCGCTGCGGCGCACGATGTTCGGCGCCAGGGCCTGCACCAGGCCATAGCCGATGGTCCAGGTGGCCACGAAGCCGCTGACCATGGAAAAAGTCCACCCGGCGGCATAGAGGTACACCGGCACGCCGACCACGAACCACACGTCGCGCGCGCCGAACAAGGCCACCCGCGCCGCGGCCAGCGCATTGATGCCCGCGTTCTTGGCAAAAAGCTCCCGGGCCGACCCCGAGGCCCGGCTTTTTCCCATCAGGGGGGGCAGCGACGCCACCACGCCCAGCAGCACCAGGCCCAGGAGGCTGGCCATGGCCCAGAGCGCGCCCTGGAAACCCAGCGACTGCAGCAGCACGCCGCCCAGGAAAAAGCCCACGCCCTTCATGGCGTTCTTGCTGCCGGTGAACCAGGCCACCCACTTGAACAGCTGGCCGGCACCTTGTTCCTTGGCCTGGGCCTGCGTGAGTTTGATGGCCGATTTGCTGGCCGTCTTGGTCAGGTCCTTGGCCACGCCGCACACACCCTGCGCCAGCACCACCCAGGCCACCGACAGCGTCACGCTCCAGCCGGGGTCCAAGAGCGACAAAAGCACAAAGCCCGTGATCTGCGTGACCAGGCCCACGGTGAGCATGCGCGCGATGCCAAAGCGCGTGGCCAGCCAACCCCCGATCAGGTTGGCCAGCACTCCGGCGGCCTCGTACAGCAGGAACAGGAATGCCAGCGTGAAAGGCGAATAGCCCAGTCGGTAGAAATGCAGCAGCACCAGCATGCGCAGGGCGCCGTCGGTCAGGGTGAAGCCCCAGTACGCCGCCGTGACGATGGCGTAGTTGCGCTCGGCCTGGTTCATCAAAGGCCCGCCTGCTCGAGGATGCAGGCCAGGTCCACCATGCGGGTGGCATAGCCCATCTCGTTGTCGTACCAGGCGTAGACCTTCAGCAGCGTGCCGTCGGTCACCAGGGTGGAGAGCGCATCAACGATGGCGCTGCGGCTGTCGCGCGCATAGTCCGAGCTCACCAGCGGACGCTCCTCGAAGCCCAGGATGCCCGCCAGTGGCGAGCCGGGCGCGGCCGCGGCCCGGAAGAGGCCATTGATTTCCTCGGCCGTGGTCGCGCGCTGCAGTTCGAACACGCAGTCGGTGAGCGAGGCGTTGAGCGCAGGCACGCGCACCGCGTGGCCGTTCAGCTTGCCCTTGAGTTCGGGGTAGATCAGCGCGATCGCGGTGGCGCTGCCTGTGGTGGTGGGCGCCAGGTTCACCATGGCGCTGCGGGCGCGGCGCAGGTCCTTGTGCGGGGCATCGACCACGAGGTTGGTGTTGGTGGGGTCGTGCAGCGTGGTGATCTGGCCGTGTCGGATGCCGATGGCCTCGTGCACCACCTTGACCACGGGGGCCAGGCAGTTGGTGGTGCATGACGCGGCCGTCACGATGCGGTGCCGGGTCGGGTCGTAGAGGTGGTGGTTTACGCCCACCACGATGTTGAGCACATCGCCCACCTTCACGGGCGCTGCCACGATCACGCGCTTGGCACCGCGGTCCAGGTGGCCTTGCAGCGTCTCGGGTGTGAGGAACTTGCCGGTGCACTCCAGTACCACGTCCACGCCCAGTTCGCCCCAGGGGATGTCGGCGGCCGTGGCGTGTTGGCTGAAAGACAGGCGCTGGTCGCCGATGCGAACGGTGTCATCGCCCTCGGCGGCGATGTCGGCCTTCCAGCGGCCCTGCACCGAGTCAAAAGCCAGCAGGTGGGCGGTGGCAGCGGCGCCGCCTTTGATTTCGTTGAGGTGCACCACCTCCAGCCGGTTGCCCGCACGGGGGTCGTGGTCGGCG
>CAYVGD010000198.1:0-5556 GCA_964450095.1 uncultured Polaromonas sp. | reverse complement strand
GGTGGTGCCGCGCACGATGGAGTCGTCCACCAGCAGCACGTTGCGGCCCTTGAACTCGCTGGCGATCACGTTGAGCTTCTGGCGCACCGATTTCTTGCGCACGCCCTGCCCCGGCATGATGAAGGTGCGGCCCACGTAGCGGTTTTTCACGAACGCCTCGCGGTAGGGAATGCCCAGCAGATGCGCCAGCTGCGTGGCGCTGGGCCGGCTGGACTCGGGAATGGGAATGACCACGTCGATCTCGTTGGGCGGCACCGTGGAGATCACGCGCTTGGCCAGGGTCTCGCCCAGGTTCAGGCGAGCCTGGTAGACCGAGATGCCGTCCAGGACCGAGTCGGGCCGGGCCAGGTACACGTATTCGAAGATACAGGGCATGAGGCGCGCCGCCTCCGCGCAGGGCGCCGCATGCACCTGTCCTTGCAGGTCGATGAAGACGGCCTCGCCGGGCTGCAGGTCGCGCTCGAACTGGTGGCCCGTGCCTTCGAGCGCCACCGACTCGCTGGCCACCATCACCGTCTGGCCGTTCCTGCCCAGGCACAGCGGCCGGATGCCGCAGGGGTCGCGAAAAGCCAGCAGGCCGTGGCCTGCGATCAGCGCGATCACTGCGTACGAACCCTTGACGCGCTGGTGCACGCCGCGCACGGCGGCGAACACGTCGGCGGGCTTGAGCGGCAGGCCGCGGGTGGTCTTTTCCAGCTCGTGCGCCAGAACGTTGAGCAGCACCTCGGAGTCGCTCTCGGTGTTGATGTGGCGGTGATCGATGGAAAAAAGTTCGGCCTTGAGCTCGGCGGCGTTGGTGAGGTTGCCGTTGTGCACCATCACCAGGCCGAAGGGTGCGTTGACGTAGAAGGGCTGGGCCTCTTCCTCGCTGAAAGCGTTGCCGGCGGTGGGATAGCGCACCTGGCCCAGGCCGATGCTGCCAGGCAGCGCGCGCATGTTGCGGGTGCGAAAGACATCGCGCACCATGCCCTTGGCCTTGTGCATGAAGAACTTGCTGCCCTGCTGCGTGACGATGCCGGCCGCATCCTGGCCACGGTGCTGCAGCAGCAGCAGGCCGTCGTAGATCAGCTGGTTGACTGGGGCGTTGCTGGCAACGCCGAGGATTCCGCACATGGTTGAAGCGTCCGGTTGAAATTCAGGGAAGGTGGCGGGCAAAGCCCTCGGGCAAGGCGGGCTTGAGGCCGGCCAGGGTGAGCGAGAGCACGGGCGCGCCCTGCGACTCGCGCCACCACGGGGTGGACTTGAGCGGCGTCATCTCCACGACCACGGTCAGGGCCAGCAGCAGCACCACGCCGCGCACCAGGCCGAAGGCCGCGCCGAGCAACCGGTCCACCGGCCGAAGGCCCACGGCAGAGACCAACCGGCGCAACAGCGATGCCAGCAGGCCTGCGGCGAACACGGCCCCGATGAACACCAGCACAAAGGCCGCGGCATGCCGCAGCGGGTCGGACAGCGAGGCCACGGGCAGGTGGCTGGCCGCCCAGGGCGCCAGCCATTGGGCGGCGAAAAACGCGCTCACCCAGCCCAGCACGGAAAGCACCTCGAAGACCAGGCCACGCCACAGGCCTGCCAGCAGCGACAACGTCAGCAGCCCCAGAAGGATCCAGTCGAGTCCGGTGATCACGGCGCAGGCCCGTCGAGCGGTCAGAGCACCAGAATGGCCGCGGGCAGGTCCAGGGACTTGATCTTGGCCGCCGCCTTCTCAGCCTCGGCCTTGGTGGCGTAGGGCCCGACGCGCACGCGGATGCGCTTGCCGTCCTTGGTCTCGGTCACCTGGGTGTAGGTCTTCAGACCCGCCTTCTCCAGCTTGGCGCGGGCTTCGCGCGCCTTGTTGGCATCGGAAAAAGCCCCGACCTGCACCACCACGCGGCTGGCGGTGTCGGCGCTGGCGCTGGCCGTCGGGCTGAGGGCCGCGCCCTCAAGAAGGGCCTTGGCGCGCTGGCCGTCCTCGGCGCGGGGCTTGGGCGGGGTGGCCGAGGTGGCGGGTGTGGCCTGGGCCTTGACCGTCTCGGCCGCAGGGGCGGGCTTGGTTTCGGCGGGCTTGGGGTCGGACGCCTTGGCCTCGGCGGCTTTGGCCTCGGCCGGCTTGGCGTTGGCAGACCGGGGCTCGACGATCTCCTCGCGGGCCTCGAGGCTGGCCTGGGCGCTCACCGCGGAAGCCGCTGCCACGGCCACAGCCGCTCCAGCGGCAGCACCGGTGGTGGACTGCTCGGCGGCCTGGGCGGCCACGCTGTCAGGCGCCCCGGCACGCCCAAGGCTGGCCGAGGGCGGCACGGCGGGCACGGGCGAGGCGGGCTTGACCGACTGGCGGGAAGGAATCTCGATGGGAATGTCCACCGGCACTGGCCGGGGCTGGGTCTCGAACAACAGGGGAAAACCCACCACGCCGACCAGCACCAGCACGGCCGACCCGATCAGGCGCTGGCGCGCGCGCTTGCGCACCACTTCCACGCTCTCGGGCGCCTGCGCAGCAGCAGGACGCTTGGCGGAAGTTTTCGATGGCGATGCTGCCCGGCCCCGGCGGAAATTGAAGATCGACATGGTCGAGGCTGTGTCCGTAGAGAAAGAGGCCGGGGCAGCCGAGCCGGCTGCTCGAGGGCCGGCGGGCTCAGCCCGCCAGATGCTGGGCTGACAGGCGGGGAATCCCGTCATGCAGCACGCCGCCCACCGTGAAGAAGGAACCGAAGACGACGATTCTATCAGCCGGGTCTGCCGCAGCGACCGCCGCCTTGAGGGCGTCCTGGGGGCTGGCGTGGCAGCCGGACACCGCGTCCGGCCGCGATGCGCCAGCCTTCCAGCGCGCTTGCAGATCGGCCGCCGAGGCGGCACGCGGGGTGGGCAGGTCGCAGAAGTACCAGCAGTCCACCAGCGGCTCCAGCCGGGCGAGCATGGGGGCCAGGTCTTTGTCGGCCATGGCACCGAAGACCGCGTGGGTGCGCGGGAAGAACCCCATGGCGTCCAGGTTCTCGGCCAGGGCCGCCACCGAATGGGGGTTGTGCGCCACGTCCAGCACCAAGGCGGGCTGGCCAGGCACGATCTGGAAGCGCCCGGGCAGTTCCACCAGCGCCAGGCCGGCGCGGATGGCCTGCGCGGTCACGGGCAGGCGGTCGCGCAGCGCCGCCAGCGCGGCCAGCGCTCCCGATGCGTTGAGCAACTGGTTGGCACCGCGCAGCGCCGGGTAGGCCAGGCCCGCGTAGCGCTTGTCACGGCCGGTCCAGGCCCACTGCTGCTTGTCGCCCGAGAACTGGAAGTCCCGGCCCAAAAGCCACAGGTCGGCGCCCAGAAGCTGCGCGGTCTTGAGCACGCTGTCGGGCGGCATGGGATCGCTCACCACCACGGGCCGGTCGGCGCGCACGATGCCGGCCTTCTCCCGGCCGATGGCCTCGCGGTCCGGGCCGAGAAATTCCATGTGGTCCAGGTCGATGCTGGTGATCACGGCGCAGTCCGCATCCACCAGGTTGACCGCATCGAGCCGGCCGCCCAGGCCGACCTCCAGGATGACCACATCCAGCTCGCTGCAGGACAGCAGCGACAAGAACACCAGGGTGGTGAATTCAAAATAGGTGAGCGAGATCTCGCCCTCGATGTCCTGCGGCCGGCCGGGCAGGTAGCCCTTGAGCGCGGTGCCCAGGCGGGCCCGCTCGACCGCCTGGAAATGCGGCAGCAGCGCCTCGGCCGCGACGATCTCCCCGCGCAGGCGCCCGCGCTCCTGAAAGTGCACCAGGTGGGGCGAGGTGTAGAGGCCGGTGCGGTAGCCCGCATGAAGCAGCACGGACTCGAGCATGGCGCAGGTCGAGCCCTTGCCATTGGTGCCGGCGACGGTGATCACCGGGCAGTCAAATTTGAGCGACATGCGGTGCGCCACCGCACGCACGCGCTCCAGGCCCATGTCAATGCCCTTGGGGTGGATGCGTTCGCAATGGGCCAGCCATTCGTCCAGGGTGTGGGGTGCTTGCATGGCCGAAATTGTCTCCCATGACCCCAGGTGTTCGCGGCGCACCCCCGGCCAAGACCCCGCCGGACTGCCACAATCCGGCCCATGCTCACCGTCTACGGCATCCCCAACTGCGACACCGTGAAGAAGGCCCGCGCCTGGCTGCAGGCGCAAGGCCTAAACCACCGCTTCCACGACTTCAAAAAGCATGGCGTTCCCACCGACCGCCTGGCCCACTGGGCCGCCGAGCTCGGCTGGGAAAAGTTGCTCAACCGCCAAGGCACCACGTGGCGCAAGCTCGACGCCGGCCAGCAGGCCCGCGCGCAGGATGCCGCCGGCGCCCTGGCGCTGATGAGCGAGCAGCCCAGCCTCATCAAGCGCCCGGTGGTTGAATGGCCGGGCCGCACAAGCGTGGGCTTCCAGGCCGGCGAATGGGAACTTTTTGCCGCCCCGAAGTGACTCAGCACAGAGCCGGGCCAGGCCAGCGCACGGAATTTACGCAGGCTTTGCCGGTCGGCTGTGAACCGAAACCCGCAGACAACCGTTAAGCACAGGCCCCCGCATCCCATTCAGGAGAAAACCATGAAATCCGCCCATCCGTTCCAAGCCGCCTTCCCCCTTCGCGCCGCATTGCTGCTGGGCGGTACGGCCGCCCTGGCGCCCTCGGCGGCGCAGGCGCAGGAGGTGCTGGCGCGGGTGCTCACCAGCACGGCCGTGATGCAGCAGGTGGCGGTGCCGCGCCAGGTCTGCACCCAGCAGCAGGTGGTGCAGCCCGGACAGCCCTCGGGCGCTGGCGCGGCCATGGGCGCGATCGCCGGCGGCGCGGTGGGCAACGCCATCGGCGGCGGCAGCGGCCGCGACATTGCCACCATGATCGGGCTGGTGGGTGGGGCGGTGCTGGGCAATCGCGTCGAAGGCACGCGCGACGAAGTGCGCAACGTGCAGCAGTGCAGCACGCAGACCACCTTTGAAAGCCGCGTGCTCCACTACGACGTGATCTATGAATACGACGGCAAGCGCTACAGCATCAAGATGCCCAACGACCCCGGGCAGTACGTGCGCCTGCAGCTGCAGCCCCTGGGCGCGCTGCCTGCGGCACCGGCAGCGCCGAGCGCTGCCCCGGCCGGCGGCACCACGATCTTCACGCCCATCTCCGGCGTGCAGCAGCCCGCCACCACCATCACCTACGTGCAGCCCGCACCCATCTATGTGCAGGCGCCCGTGGTGGCTGCCTCGCCCTTCACTTTCTACCCCGCGGCGCGGCCCACCTGGGGCCACGCAGTGGCGCCCATCAGCCTGTCGATCGGCTATTCCCGCGGCTTCGGGCACGGCCACGGCCACGGCCACAGCCACGGCTGGGGTTATGGCGTGAGGCACGGCGGCTTTCACGGCTGGCGCTGAAAAGCCCTTGTGTCGGCGCTGCGCGGACCGGCTGAGCGCCCCCGGACCGCTCGCCCACGGCCTGCACCGCCTTCCCAAGCCCTCCGCCGGAGGGCTTTTTCATGCACCGCACTGCGCCACGGCCCAGCCAGCGGGCCAGCCCTTCTCCAGGGCACGGCTGACCTAGAATCGCCAGCTTTGGCTGCCGCGCAGCCCAGGCCATTCCCACCCGACCAGACCTT
>CAYVGD010000197.1:0-5570 GCA_964450095.1 uncultured Polaromonas sp. | reverse complement strand
TCCTATCACGCCCGACCTGCGCCTGCCCTGCCCACCTGCGGAGGCCAGAACAATCCTGGATACCTTGGCGGCCCGGTTCGCCGAATATCCCCTCAGCACTGTGGACGGAGTGCGCATCGATTTTGGAGATGGGTGGGCGCTGGCGAGACTCTCGGTCACTGAGCCGCTGATCACACTACGCTTTGAGGCTCACTCAGCCGAGCGGCTGGTCGAGATACGTGCAGCCGTAGCCAGCGCGGCGCCAGCGCTGCGGTGCAGGGTCGCAAGGGGCATGGCCGTCGATTCTTCAGCTGTGCGGACCTGCGGTTCCACGACCAGATGCAACATCGCCGAGCCTGCGTTACATGCCCATGCGTGCCGGGTGTTCCGTGGGAGCAGGCTGACAGACCGCGCCTTGCCGCGCCTACCGAAGCGGCCCGCAGGCGGGCCTAGCTTGCAGCCTTCCCAAGCGCGTTTTCCTGGCCTGGCGACCCGGCACCCGCCACAGGGAAAAGCGCATCTTCAGCCCATTTCGACGCAGGACCGACGCCATGCTGGCCATGAACTACCGCGGACCCTATCGCATACGCGCAAGCCAGAAAAGCCAGCCGCACATCGAGCACCCGCGCGATGCCATCGTGCGCGTGACGCGCTCTTGCATCTGCGGCTCTGACCTGCACCTCTACCATGGCCTCGTGCCCGACACCCGCGTGGGTTCGACCTTCGGCCATGAGTTCACGGGCATCGTCGAGGAAGTTGGGCCCGAGGTGCACGGCCTGCAGGTGGGCGACCACGTGATGGTGCCCTTCAACATCGCCTGCGGTGCCTGCTTTTTCTGCCAGCGCGAGCTCTACGGCAACTGCCACCACACCAACCCCGAGGCCACGGCCGTGGGCGGCATCTTCGGCTATTCGCACACCGCGGGCGGCTACGACGGCGGGCAGGCCGAGTACGTGCGCGTGCCCATGGCGGACGTGGGGCCCATGGTCATCCCGCCAGGCATGCACGTGGAGGACGCGGTGATGCTCACCGACGCCTGCCCCACCGGCTACCAGGCGGCCGAGATGGGCGAGATCGGTGAAGGCGACACCGTGGTGGTGTTCGGTGCCGGCCCCGTGGGTCTGTTTGCCGCGCGCTCGGCCTGGCTGCTGGGTGCCGGTCGGGTGATCGTGGTGGACCACGTGGAATACCGCCTGGACTTCGCCAGCCGTTTCGGGCCGGCCGAGATCGTGAACTTCAAGGACGTGCGCGACATGGCCGTGCACCTGAAGAAGCTGACCGATGGCCTGGGGCCGGACGTGTGCATCGACGCTGTGGGCTGCGAGGCCGCCGGCAGCTTCGCGCAGACCGTGACGGGCCTCAAGCTCAAGCTGCAGGGCGGCGCTGCCACGGCGCTGCACTGGGCCATCAATTCGGTGCGCAAGGGCGGCGTGGTGTCCATCGTGGGCGTGTACGGCCCCACCTTCAATGCCGTGCCCATCGGCAACGCCATCAACAAGGGCCTGACCTTGCGCATGAACCAGGCCAGCGTGCGCCGGCACCTGCCCAGGCTGATCGAGCATGTGCAGGCGGGGCGCATCTCGCCGCGCGAAGTGATCACGCACCGCCTGCCCCTGGAGGACGTGGCGGACGCCTACCACCTCTTTTCCAGCAAGCTGGACCAGTGCATCAAGACCGTGCTCGTGCCGCCGCGCTCAGGCGCCTGGAGCAGCGCCTCCGCAGATTCCTCCACCCTCCACTGAGAAGCACGCCATGCCGGACCCCATCCCCACCTCGCAAGCCTTGAGGCCCTCGGCAGACAGCGGGCTGCAGCGCCAAGTGCGCGACATCCCCGGCTGGGGCGCAGACCTGGACGAGGCAGACCGGCCTGCCCATCCCAAGGAGCGACATCCGCCGCGCCTGCCCGGGCATGCCCAGCGGACGCCCTCGCAGCAGTCCCAGGAGGTCGAGGTCCTGCATTCGCTGGAGCGGCCCGCGCTCACCCCGGTGTTCGGCAGCAGCCTGCCACCGCGGGGGTTGAGCGGGCGCCTGCGGCGCTATGCCTTCGGTTTCAGCGAGAGCGACCTGCGCCACTGGCTGGTGCTGCTGCTGGCCGACCGCGTCGACATGCTGGAGGGGCTGGGCGAGGACCTGGCGCGGGGCCATGTGCCCAACCTGCTGCGTGAGATGGGCTGGCGCGCCGAGTGGCGCTACAACCGGGCGGCGTTCATCCGGCGCGTGGCCACGGCGGTCCTGCTGGCAGGTGCGGCCGTGTGGGTAGCGCGCATGTTCAGGCCCGGGCATCCCTTGCTGCCGCCGCCGCGGCACTGACGCTCGCCGCCCGGGCTGCCACGGGCGGTGCCGGCGTGCAGCGCCGCCGCTAGGCCGGCTGTGGGTGCAGCAGCATGAAGGCCAGCAGCGAGCTGTCCTGCTCGGCGCGCACCGTGTGCGGCTCACCCGCCGGCAGCACCAGCACCAGGCCAGGCTGCAGCACCTTTTCGCCTGCGGTGGTGCCCACCACGACCAGGCCCTCGATGCACATCAGGCAAACCTCACCCTCCTGGTGGTGTTCGGGCAGCCCCTGGCCCGCCATGAGCACCAGCCGCATGAGCTGCAGCTTGTCGGTGCGCAAGAGGCTGTGGCTGCGCGTGGGCGCGAGCGATGCGCCCAGCGGGCGCAAATCGATGAGGTCCAGGGGCTGGGCATGCGGCAGGGCCATGGGCGGAGGGCAGTTGCGGTGATGGATCAGTCCACAACTTAGCCGCTGCCCTGGCGGCTGCGCGTCGGCGCGGCGGCCGAGCCCCTGCCGGACAGGTCTGCCGGACCGATGCGGCGGGTGCTTCTTCGGACGGTGCCGACGGGTGGTCATGACGTGTGGTCATGGCGGGTGGCCCTGCCGGACGGTGCTGCAGCACGGACCCGCCGCAGGCCGCATGAGGCCTCAGCGCGGCAGCACTTCCAGCAGCCGGTCCAGCCCGCCCGCGTTGATCGCCACCATGGCCTGCGCGCGGACTGCGGGCTTGGCGTGGTAGGCCACCGACAGGCCTGCCGCGCCCATCATGGGCAGGTCGTTGGCGCCGTCGCCCACGGCGATCGCATCCAGCGGCGAGATGCCCATGCGCGCGCAGGTCTCCAACAGCATCTTTTTCTTTTCGGCACCGTCGCAGATGTCCCCCCAGGGCTGGTCCACCATGCGGCCGGTGAGCGCACCGTGCTCGACCTCCAGCACATTCGACCGGGTCTCGTCGATGCCCAGCCGGTCGCGGATGCGGTCGGTGAAGAACGTGAAGCCGCCCGACACCAGCAGCACCTTCAGCCCGGCGTCCTTGCAGGCGCGCACCAGTTCGGCCGCGCCCGGGTTCAGTTGCAGGCGCTCGTCGTAGATGCGCTGCATGTCGGCCTCGGTCACGCCGCGCAGCAGCGCCACGCGCCGGCGAAGGCTTTCCTTGTAGTCGCTGATCTCGCCGCGCATGGCCGCCTCGGTGATGGCGGCCACCTCGGCCTTCTTGCCCACCGCGTCGGCGATCTCGTCCACGCATTCGATGTTGATCAGCGTCGAATCCATGTCGAAGGCGATCAGCTTGAAGTCGCCGAGCTTGCGCGGCGGCAGTTCAATGTTCAGCACGAGGCCGGGTGCACCGGCGGAGGAGGGTGGCAAAGCGGTCATCGGGTGATTATCCCGTCCGGCGGCAGCGCCCCCGCTCAGTTCAGCAAGCCGTGCAGGAAGTCCACCAGCTCGGCGGTGGCCCGCGCATCGGTGCGCAGCTCTGTGTGGCCCACGCCTGCGTAGCGCGCCAGCGTCACATCGCTGCCGCGCTGCCGCATGGCGGACACCAGCGTTTCGGTGGCGCTGGCCCGCACCACCGTGTCGGCGATGCCCTGCATCACCAGTGTGCGCCCTGGCAGGCGGGCGGTGCCCGGCTCGGTGTCTGCCAGCCATGCCTTGAGCGTCGGGTTTTGCAGCGCGCCCTGCACCAGGCCGGGGTAGTCGATCGGGCCCTCGCTGCGAAAGGCGTAATGCGCGATGTCCTGCGCCACCCATGTCCTGAAGTCGCTGTGGCAGGCATCGGCCGCACGGCGGGCCAACTCCTGCAGGCCGAGCACCGGGGGGGTGCGCGGTGCACCGGGCAGCCCGGCGCGCAGGAGTGCGGCGGTGTCCAGCGGCGCGCCAGCGATCGCCGCTCCCTGCAGCACGGGCGCGAGCGTGGTGTAGGCGCTGGTCAGTGCGATGTAGGCCATCTCGGTCCTGCCGTAAGTGGCGGAGGCGGCATCTTGCATCGCCTGTTCAGTGGCAGCCAGCAAGCCAGCGTGCGGCGCCAAGGCGGCCGTGCCCCGGTAGCGCATGCCTTCGGCCAATCCGGCGTACTGCGCAGCGGCCAGCGCGGCGTGGCCGCCCTGGGCATGACCGGCAGCAGCCCAGGCGCCGGACAGCCGGCTGCCCAGGTGGTGGCGGCTGGCCAGCGCAGCCAGGGCCATGGCCCGGCCGGCGCTGCGCACCTGGAGGAAGGGGTGGCTGCCATCGCCCGAAGGCCCCCTGCCTTCCAGGTCGGGCAGCACCACCGCCATGCCCCGTGCGAGAAGGGCGTCGACCAGCCGCAGTTGGCCGGCATCCAGATGCCCACCGCTGGGTGCGCAGCGGGCTGCCAGGCCGGTGGTGCCAGGAGACAGCACCAGCAGCGGCCAGCCCGAGGCAGGCGGTGCCTGGCGCGGCGTCAGCAGCAGGGCGCTGGCCGTTACCGCCTGGCCTTCGCCCAGGCGCGGCAGGCTGTAGCTCAGCAGCTGGACGTCCTGGCTGTGGGCGAGCTGGGCCAGCAGGGGGGCCACTGCTGGCGGCGCGTCGGCGGTGGCCAGCAGGTCGCCGGGCAGGTGCGCGCCGGCGCTGCGGGCACCGACGGGCGCGGTGCTCAGCTGCCAGGCCAGGGCCTTCGCGGCAGCGCCTGCGTCCTGCGGCTGGGTGTGACGCTGCAGCTGCAGGGCGAGCTGGCGGGCCGTGCGGCGCAGTTGCGGGTGGGTCGTGGGGTCCGGGTGCAGGTCGGCCCCGGGCGGCAACTGCAGCGCCTGCACCAGGTGCCGGTGGGCCGCCGCCATGTCGGTGGCCAGGCCCGCCTGCCGCAGGCCGATCATGAGCGTGGTGAAGGGGTTGACCACGGCGCCTTGCTCGGCCGGTGCGGCCATGCGGTAGGCCGAGGCGCCGGCTTCGGCCAGGGTGAGCCCGCCATGGTCGGAATCGCGCGCGGTGGCGGGAATCTCGGCCACCAGGTGGCGTCCCTGCGGCAGGTGCGGGCCCAGATCGACCTGGTAGCGGCCGTCCGGGCCGGTCACCCCTGCGGGCTCGCCCGGGTCGCAGGCGCCGCTGGCATCCAGGTCCAGGCAGACCGTGGCCCCCTCGATGTAACCGTCAACGACTGTGCCAATCAAAGTTGTGCCGCCGGCCACGCCCACGCTGCTTGCCGGCGCAGCGCCCGGGGCGCCGCCCCCTCCACCGCCGCCACAGGCGGTCAGGCCGGCCAGGAGCAAGCTGGAAACAACACGGCACCAGTGAGCAAGGGCAGGCATGGGGTCCTCCAGTGGCTCCGATGGGTCGAATTGTCATCAATCCATCGAAGGTGTTA
>CAYVGD010000196.1:0-5573 GCA_964450095.1 uncultured Polaromonas sp. | reverse complement strand
GTTTGATTGCCGTGCCTTTGGCGGCAAAGCGTCAGCGGCAGCGCGGCTTTAATCAGGCGCAAATAATCGCCCAATGGCTGGCGCACCGACTTGATTGTCGGGTTTTGGGCAGAGTGGTGATTAGAACTAAACATCTTGGCGTACAGCAGGGGTTAAATGCTCAGCAAAGAGCGGCTAACGTGCGCGGGGTGTTTAGGGTGCGACAGCAGGCAAAAATTGCTGGTCGTCATTTGGCGATAGTGGATGATGTGTTTACCACTGGTGCTACCAGTTCAGAGCTAGCGCGGGTGTTGTTGGCCGCTGGCGCTCGGCAGGTGGATATTTATTGCTTAGCCCGCACTAGTGGCGGGCGCATTCAGCAAAAAACGGAAGCTGCAAAACTAGATGCTTTGTAATGCCTTTAGTGATGCTCTCGGGTAGCGTGAAACTGAATATCTGGCCAGCGCTCTTCCATCAGGCTCAGGTTAACCCGAGTTGGTGCTAGATAAGTCAAATGACCGCCGCCGTCAATGGATAGATGCTCGTAGGCTTTGTCCTTGAATTCGTCTAGTTTTTTCGGATCGTTCGAGGTCACCCAACGGGTCGACCAGACGTTAATTGCCTCGTAGCTGCATTCGACTTTGTATTCTTCCTTCAGGCGGCTGGCGACCACGTCAAACTGCAACACGCCCACGGCACCGAGGATGATGTCGTTGCTGCGCTGCGGGAAAAACACCTGGGTGGCACCTTCTTCGGCCAGTTGCTGCAAACCCTGGCGCAATTGCTTGGATTTGAGCGGATCCTTCAGGCGCACGCGGCGAAACAGCTCCGGCGCAAAATGCGGAATTCCGACAAAGTTCATCTCCTCGCCCAGCGTGAAGGTGTCACCAATCTGGATGGTGCCGTGGTTGTGCAGACCGATGATGTCACCGGCGTAGGCATCTTCCAGACGCTCGCGGTCACTGGAGAAAAATGTTAGTGCGTCGGCTACGCGAATGTCTTTCTTGATCCGCACATGGCGCATCTTCATGCCTTGCTCGTACTTACCGGAGCAGACCCGCATAAAGGCGATACGGTCACGGTGGCGTGGGTCCATGTTGGCCTGGATTTTAAAAACAAAACCGGTGAAATTGTCCTCGGTCGGCAGTACTTCGCGGTCCTGGGTCATGCGCGACAAAGGAGCAGGGGACCAGTCAACAAAGGCGTCCAGCACATGGCTGACACCAAAGTTGCCCAGTGCAGTACCGAAAAATACCGGAGTCATTTCACCGCGCAGGTAGGCGTCGTGATCAAACTCGTGACAGGCACCCTGTACCAGCTCGAGCTCTTCGACGAAGTCGTCATACATGGTGCCCAGCAGCGCACGGGCTTCGTCGCTGTCCAGCCCATGAATAATCTTATCTTCGGTGCGCTCATGACCATGACCGGGCGTATATACATGAATGCAGTCGTTTTTCAGGTGATAAACACCTTTGAACTCGCGATAGCAACCAATCGGCCAGGTAATGGGTGCGGCTTTAATGTTGAGCACTTCCTCGATTTCATCCAGCAGCTCAATCGGGTCGCGGATGTCACGGTCCATCTTGTTGACGAAGCTGATGATCGGTGTGTCGCGCAGGCGACAGACATTCATCAGGGCGATGGTGCGTGGCTCGACACCTTTACCGCCGTCGATCATCATCAGTGCGCTGTCGACCGCAGTCAGGGTGCGGTAGGTATCTTCCGAGAAATCTTCGTGACCGGGCGTGTCGAGCAGGTTGATCATGTGCTCGCGGTAGGGAAACTGCATCACCGAGGTGGTAATGGAAATGCCGCGCTGCTTTTCCATTTCCATCCAGTCGGAAGTGGCGTGACGGTCGGATTTACGCGACTTGACCGTACCAGCCACGCTAATCGCTTGTCCCATGAGCAGTAGGCGCTCGGTGATGGTGGTCTTACCGGCGTCCGGGTGGGAGATAATAGCGAAAGTGCGGCGCTTGGCCACCTCGGCGGCAATGTTGCTCATGATGTTTCTCTTAGTAGCGTGGCAAAAGGCGGGATTATAGCGGTTTTGCTGAGCTAATTCAGTTAACAATTTCCGGCAAAAGTGTTCAGTCTGGTTAACAGTTTTAGCTGGCGCGCTTACGCATAATTAGTTGCACAACACTGGCAACTCCTGTGTGGCCGCGGCCTTCCAGTACTTCGCGGTCAATTTCCTGCCCGACTAGCATGTCTGAGTTGGTAAAATCTTTGAGTAACTCTGCCAAACTAAACAGCATGTCCGGATTTTTCGGACCGCCAGTGGTGCGAGGTAGTTGTGCTTGGCTGTAGCCTTCGAGCAGAAAAATTCCGCCGGGCTTGAGTGCTTGCTTACAGCGTTGGTGCAAAGTGCGGCGCGCAGCTGAAGGCAAGTGGGCAAATACTGAGAGAACACCGTTAACGCTATTGGCTTGCGGTTCAAAGTCATTCAGGTTGGTAAGCAAAGTCTCAAACTGTACGTTGCGGCACTTAGCTAGTTCCTGCGCCTTGCGCAAACCAACCTCTGAACCGTCTACTGCCAGCACATCTAATCCGCGTTCAGCCATAAATACAGCGTTACGCCCTTCGCCTTCAGCAATGCTCAGGATACGACCCTCAAACTTGTCGATGTGCTGCGCTAAAAAATCGTTGGGCTGAGTGCCGTAATAATAGTCATCACAGTTGTAAACATCATTCCACATGATTAGGCTCCTAATTGTGTGCAATTCGCAAATGCTAATCGTTCCTGTTTGTGAAAGATAGTGCAGATAGTGGAACAGTGTTTACCTTCAGAGCTATACTTCAACTATTCAATTGTTCTTGAAGGGTTGTGTAGTGGAAAATTCAAAGGCTACTAAATTGTTTGAGTGCTTGGCTTCGCCAGTGCGATTAGATGTTTTTAGGCTATTGGTTAAACAGGGGCCCAGTGGGTTAGTCGCTGGCGAGATTGCCAGTTTGTTGGACTTACCGGCGACTAACTTGTCTTTTCATCTGAAAAGCCTAACCCAAGCTGGTTTGCTTACGGTTGAGCAGGAAGGTCGCTATCAGCGCTATCGAGCGGATATCGCTTTGATGTTAGAGCTAATAGCATGTCTTACCCATGAGTGTTGTGCCGGTCATCCCGAGCTTTGCCTTGATTTGCGGGCTGCGTCTGACTGTGCGTCAGAGGTACTTCCAGAGCGAGTTGCTAAGGAGGGTAAAGCGTGAGTATCAACAATACTGGCGGCGGTTGTTGTGGCTCGAAGCAGCAACCTACTCAGCAGGCGTCTGCTAATAAAGAAGAAACAAGCGCTTGCTGTACACCCAAGCAATCACCAACAGCTGAGCAATCTAGCACGAGTTGGAAGCGTAAATACTATGCAGCACTAGCCGCATTAGCGGTGCTGTGGTTGTTGGCTTACAAGTATATTTTGCCTGCTTCAACTTGGTTGGTATTTGATGTGTTGGGCTTTGCGCAAGACTCACATCTGGGCTCAGCAGCAGAGTTTTTTATTTACGACACGGTAAAAATTCTGTTGTTACTGGCAGCGCTGATTTATGGCATTGCTTGGCTGCGTGCCACGGTAGATATGGAGCGGATACGGGATTATCTAGTGGGCAAAAAGCGTGGCGCTGGATATTTGTTTGGCGCGGGTTTTGGTGCGGTTACTCCATTTTGTTCTTGCTCAAGCGTTCCTTTATTTCTAGGTTTTACAACAGCACGTATCCCCATCGGTATCAGCATGGCGTTTCTAATTACCTCACCCTTGATTAATGAAGTTGCTGTGGTGTTGCTATGGGGCTTGCTGGGTTGGAAGTTCACCTTGATTTATGTGTTGGTAGGTATTGCAGCAGGGGTAATTGGTGGGCTGGTGATGGATACTTTGCAGGCCGAGCGATGGTTGCAGCCCTATATTTTAAAGCGTACAGGTCAAGTAGCGGCTAGCTGTTGCCCTAGTAAGAAGCAAGAGTCTGCAAACGAGCAGCGGGTAGGTGTTGCTTATCGTCATAGGTTTGCTTGGGATGAAACTAGCGATATTTTTCGCCGAGTTTGGCTATGGGTGGTGATTGGCGTTGGGGTAGGTGCAGGCCTGCATGGCTTTGTACCAGATAACTGGTTTGCCGAGAACCTTGGTGCTGGTGAGTGGTGGTCGGTGCCAGCTGCGGTATTTGTGGCCATTCCGCTGTATTCCAATGTTACTGGGATAGTGCCAGTAATGGAGAGTTTGTTACTCAAAGGTTTGCCGGTTGGCACTACGTTGGCGTTTTGTATGAGTTCGGTAGCGGCCAGTATTCCTGAAGTGATGATGTTGCGCCAGATTATGACGATCAAATTGCAGGCGACTTTCGTGGTGTATTTGTGGGCGATTTTTACTCTGGTGGGCTGGCTGTTCAATCTTCTTGGCCCTTATATCATCTGATTGGCGGTGGCTTAGTTCATGTTATTGGCGTTAATTATTTTTCTATTCACTCTAGTTTTAGTTATTTGGCAACCGCGCGGGCTGGGTATTGGTTATAGCGCTTTGGGTGGTGCGCTGCTGGCGCTGTTGGCGGGTGTTGTGCACTGGGCTGATGTGGCGTTGGTGTGGGGGATTGTTTGGGATGCCACTTTTACCTTTGTCGCGCTGATTATTATTTCTTTGTTGCTGGATGAGGCCGGGGTGTTTACTTGGGCGGCTTTGCATGTGGCACGTTTGGGGCGTGGTAATGGCCGTATGCTGATGCCGTTAATTGTGTTGCTGGGTGCGCTAGTTAGTGCGCTGTTTGCCAACGATGGTGCAGCACTGTTACTAACGCCGATTGTGATTGCTATTTTGTTACGGCTTAACTTTACGCCAGCGGCTACCTTGGCTTTTGTGGTGGCTACGGGTTTTGTGGCGGATACCACCAGTTTACCACTGATTATTTCCAACTTGGTCAATATCGTAACCGCCAACTACTTTGAGATTAGCTTTGGTCGTTATGCTGCGGTAATGGTGCCGGTTAACTTGGTGTCATTGGCAGCGACCTTGTTGGTGCTGTGGTTGGTGTTTGCTCGTAGTCTGCCGCCTAGTTATGCGCTAGATACGCTGGAGCAGCCGCAAGCGGCTATTCGTGATCCGCTAGTGTTTCGACTGTGTTTACCGTTATTGCTGGTGCTGCTATTGGCTTACTTTGTTACTGCTCCTTTAGGAGTGCCGGTATCTGTGGTGACGGGTGCGGCGGCTGTGCTGTTATTGGTGGTGGCTGGGCGTTGGTGGCGGGCTGGTGAGGGAGCAGTGTTATCGGTACGCAAGGCCATGACAGGTGCGCCGTGGCAAATCGTGTTGTTTTCCTTGGGAATGTATTTAGTGGTGTATGGGCTGGGCAAGTCTGGTTTAAGTGATTTGGGTGCGCAAGCGCTAGAATGGCTAGCGCAACAGGGGGACTTGGTCGCTACAGTTGGTGCTGGAATGTTGGCGGCTGTGGTGTCGTCAGTGATGAATAATATGCCGTCCACTTTGATGAGTGCTTTGGCAATCGAGCAAGCACAAGTGGCAGAACATACCCGTGAGTTGATGGTGTATGCCAGTGTGATAGGCAATGACTTGGGGCCAAAGTTTACGCCCATTGGCAGCTTAGCTACCTTGCTGTGGCTG
>CAYVGD010000195.1:0-5626 GCA_964450095.1 uncultured Polaromonas sp. | reverse complement strand
GGTGCCGGCCACCTTGAAGTCCATGTCGCCGAGGTGGTCCTCGTCACCCAGGATGTCGGTCAGCACCGCGAAGCGGTTGTCTTCCTTGATCAGGCCCATGGCGATGCCGGCCACGTGCGCCTTCATGGGCACGCCCGCGTCCATCAGCGACAGGCAGCCGCCGCAGACCGAGGCCATGGACGAGGAGCCGTTGGACTCGGTGATCTCGCTGACCACGCGCATGGTGTAGGGGAACTCTTCCTTGGTGGGGAGCACCGCCACCAGGGCGCGCTTGGCCAGGCGACCGTGGCCGATCTCGCGGCGCTTGGGGCTGCCCACGCGGCCGGTCTCGCCGGTGGCGAAGGGGGGCATGTTGTAGTGCAGCATGAAGCGGTCTTCATACTCGCCCGACAGCGCGTCGATGCGCTGGGCATCGCGCTCGGTGCCGAGGGTGGTCACCACCAGGGCCTGCGTCTCGCCGCGCGTGAACAGGGCCGAGCCGTGGGTGCGGGGCAGCACGCTGTTCCTGATCTCGATGGGGCGCACCGTGCGGGTGTCGCGGCCGTCGATGCGCGGCTCGCCGGAGAGGATCTGGCTGCGCACGATCTTGGCTTCGATGTCGAACAGGAAACCGTCGACCTTCACGCCGTCGAACGCCACGCCAGCGGCGGCCAGCGCCTCCTTGGTCTCGGCATAGGCGTTGCGGCAGGCCTGGGTGCGGGCCTGCTTGCTGCGGATCTGGTAGGCGGCCTGCAGCTTGGGCTGGGCCAGCTCGGTGACCTGAGCGATCAGCGCCTCGTCCTTGGCCGGGGCTTGCCAATTCCAGACCGGCTTGCCAGCGTCGCGCACCAGTTCGTGGATGGCGTTGATGGCCACCTTGCCCTGGTCGTGGCCGAACACCACGGCGCCCAGCATCAGTTCCTCGGTCAATTGCAGCGCCTCAGACTCCACCATCAGCACGGCGGCCTCGGTGCCTGCCACCACCAGGTCCATCTGGGACTGGGGCATCTGCGACTTGGCCGGGTTCAGCACGTACTGGCCGTCGACATAACCCACGCGGGCAGCGCCGATGGGGCCGTTGAATGGAATGCCGGAAACCGCCAGGGCCGCGCTCGAGGCGATCAAGGCAGGGATGTCACCCTCGATCTCGGGATTGAGCGACAGCACGTGGATGACCACCTGCACCTCGTTGAAGAAGCCCTCGGGAAACAGCGGGCGGATCGGACGGTCGATCAGGCGCGATGTCAGGGTCTCGAATTCGCTGGGACGGCCTTCGCGCTTGAAGAAGCTGCCAGGGATCTTGCCGGCAGCGTAGGTCTTCTCGATGTAGTCGACCGTCAGGGGGAAGAAGTCCTGGCCAGGCTTGGCTTCGGTCTTGGCGACCACGGTGGCCAGCACCACGGTGCCGTCCATGTCCACGACCACGGCACCGCCGGACTGGCGGGCGATCTCGCCGGTTTCCATGGTGACCGTGTGCTGGCCCCACTGGAAGGTCTTGCTGACTTTGTTGAAGATACTCATGTGTTCACTTTCTTGGGGATGGGGCATGAGGCTGCCCGGTTGCCCGGAGAAAGTCGCCCTGAACACGATGCCATTCCAGGAAGAACCCGCTGGGGTTGCTCTTGGAATGACACAGCGCGTGTCCGTTCGAGCTTGCTCCGAAGTAAAAAGCGCCTGAGCTAGCGGGCTAACTCAGGCGCTTTTGCATGCGTGGTGCGCTTACTTGCGCAGACCCAGCTTGGCGATCAGCGCGGTGTAGCGATCGGCGTCCTTGGCCTTGAGGTAGTCCAGCAGCTTGCGGCGGCGGCTGACCATGCGCAGCAGGCCGCGGCGACCGTGGTGGTCCTTGGCGTGGGTCTTGAAATGGGGGGTCAGTTCGTTGATGCGGCCGGTGAGGATGGCCACCTGAACTTCAGGGCTGCCGGTGTCGTTGGCGGCGCGGGCGTTGGCCGCGACGATCTCGGCCTTGGTCGATTTAGCGATCATGCTGTTTCCTTGACTTGCGAATGCAGCAGTGGCCACAAGGGGCCACCGCACACATCGTGCGTTGATGTTGCTTTTCACCGCTTGCAGGACGAGCCTCGCAGGCAGCAAAGCGCCGGATTATAGCCCCAAGCCCGCCCCTGTCGAGGCGCCCTCAGCGTGGGGGCCGCTGCATGCGGCAGCCATGGGCCTGCTCGGCCCGGCCGGCCGGTATGTTTTTGATCACCCTGAAGCCATAACCCGAGCCTTCGCTGTCGAACTTGACGCCGGGCGCGCCCTGGCGGTCCATCATCACCACGCGCAGTGCTTGCTGGAACTGGTGATCGGCCGCCCGCATGGCGCCGGCATGACCGCCCAGGCCCACCTCGGCGCGCTCGAGCTGGGTGGCCACGGCCGCGGCCTCCAGCCCCCCTGCCCGCTCGATCGACTGGGCCAGCGCCTCCATCATGAGCTGCATGCGCATGTGGATGTAGTCGTCCTGCGGCTTGGGAAAGCGCTGGCGGAAGCTCTGGTAGAACCCCTCTGCTTCAGGGCCGGGCACGTTCGGGAACCATTCGGCCACGGCGATCACCTTGCCCACCCCGGCATCGCCCAGCACCGCAGGCACGCCCAGCGCGTTGCCGTAGAAGGTGTAGAACTTGCCATCGAAACCCACGTCCTTGGCAGCCTTGACCAGCAGCGTGAGGTCGTTGCCGAAGTTGCCCGTCAGCACCGCCTGGGCGCCGCTGGCCTTGATCTTGGCGGCATAGGGAATGAAGTCCTTCACACGCCCCAGCGGATGCAGCTCGTCGCCCACGATCTGCACGTCCGGGCGCTGCAGGCCAAGCTGGCGCCGGCCCTCACGCAGCACGTGCTGGCCGAAGCTGTAGTCCTGGCCGATCAGGTAGATGCGCTTGAGCGCCTGGTCGTCCTTGAGCACGTCCATGAGCGCGGCCATGCGCATGTCGGCATGGGCATCGAAACGGAAATGCCAGAAGCTGCAGCGGTCGTTGGTGAGCACCGGATCGACCGCGGCGTAGTTGAGGAACACCACGCGCTTGTCCGGCTCGCGCTCGTTGTGCTTGCCGATGGCATCGATCAATGCCGCCGCCACCGCCGAGGAGTTTCCCTGCATCACGATGCGCACGCCATCGTCGATGGCCGAACGCAGCGCAGCCAGCGCCTCCTCGCTCTGCCCCTTGCTGTCGTAGCGCACCATCTGAATCGGGCGACTGCCACCGGGCAGCTTCACGCCGCCCCGTGCGTTGACGCGTTCGGTGGCCCACACCAGGTTGCGCAGCGCAGCCTCCCCGCCATTGGCCAGGGGGCCAGAAAGTGCCTCGATCAGCGCGATGCGAACCGGTGCGGCCGGCGCCTGCGCCTGGGCTGCCGAGGCCAGCGCTCCCAAGGTCAGCCAGGCTGCGAAGGCGCGCCTGTCCAGGGGCGAATGGATCACAGTGAATTCCTTTTCAGAAAATTGTCAGATCGACGCCAGCGCCCAGCGCGGCTTCACATCGAAGCTGTAGCGACGCTCGGCCTGCGCCAGCCTGGCCTGCAGGCGCATGCCCGCGGCCAGGGCGATCATGGCGCCGTTGTCGGTGCACAGCGAAAGCTCCGGGTAGTGCACCCGCCAACCCCGGGCAGCGCAGGCCACGTCCAGCTGGCTGCGCAGCAGCGCATTGGCGCCCACCCCGCCGGCCACGACCAGACGGTCCAGTCCGGTGCGCTCCAGAGCCACCAGCGACTTCTTGACCAGCACCTCCACGATCGCTGCCTGCGTGGAGGCGGCCAGATCCGCGCTGCGTCCGGGCAGCTCAGCGCCCAGGCGCTGCACCTGCGTGAGCACCGCGGTCTTGAGGCCGGCAAAGGAAAAGTCGAGGTCACCGCTGTGCAGCAGCGGCCGGGGCAGCTTGAAGGCCTGCGCGTTGCCCTCCTGCGCCAGTCGCGCCAGGTGCGGGCCGCCGGGGTAAGGCAGGCCCAGCAGCTTGGCCGACTTGTCGAACGCCTCGCCGGCCGCATCGTCGATGCTTTCGCCCAGCAGCTCATAACGGCCAACGCCGTCCACACGCATGAGCTGCGTGTGGCCGCCGGACACCAGCAATGCAACGAACGGAAAATCGGGCGGGTCACTGCTCAGGAAGGGCGACAGCAGGTGACCCTCCAGGTGGTGGATGCCCAGGGTCGGCCGGCCCAGCGAAGCCGCCAGAGCGCAAGCGACGCCCGCCCCCACCAGCAAGGCCCCGGCCAGACCCGGCCCGCGGGTGTAGGCCACCACGTCGACCTCGGCGGGCGTGCAACCGGCCTGGGCCATGACCTCGGCCATCAGCGGCAGCACGCGACGGATGTGGTCGCGGCTGGCCAACTCGGGCACCACGCCACCGTAGGCCTGGTGCATGGCGATCTGGCTGTGCAGCGCCTGGCCCAGGAGCCGTGGCACGCCCTGTCCCGACGCATCCACCAGGGCCACGCCGGTTTCGTCGCAGCTCGATTCGATCCCCAAAACTCGCATGGGCGCGGAGTGTACGGCCGAGGACGACCGCGCCCCGGCCGAAAACCCTGTTCGTCGCCCGGGCGCACTGGGCCCGGCGCCCAGCCATTTCGAGCGGCAAGGCCGGCATGCAAGCCGCTGGCGCGAAAGTTGCACCAAGCTCCTGCATGTCTTCGCCGCATTCCCTTCGTCTGGTGGTCATCGCACCCGAGCCAGACACGACCTTGAGCCAAGACGACCAGACAGACCGGCTGATGGCACGCTCCAGGCAGCTGCGCATCGGGCTCCTGGAGGCGGGCTTCAACCTCGTGGCCACCCTGCCTGCCGACGTGTTTCTGGCTGATCGGCTGCAGCAGCTTCAGCCCGACATGATCATCGTGGACGCGGAGAGCGACGCCCGCGATGCGCTGGAGCACGTGGTGATGGCCACGCGCGAAGCCCGTCGTCCGATTGTGCTGTTCACCAACGACCAGGACACCACGCATGTGAAGGACGCGGTGGCCGCAGGGGTGTCTGCCTACATCGTGGCGGGACTGGAGACCAGCCGCATCCGTCCGATCCTTGATGTGGCGCTGGCCCGATTCGAGCATGAGGAGCGCTTGCGCCAGGAACTGGCCGATGCCCGCGGTGAACTGCGCGAGCGCAAAGTGATCGACCGCGCCAAAGCCATGCTCATGCAGCGACAGCACTTGGACGAGCAGGCTGCTTACGAGAAGCTGCGCAAGGCCGCCATGAATCAGGGCCTGCGCATGGCAGAGGTGGCACAGCGGCTGCTGGACGCGGCCGACCTGCTGGGCTGACACCGAATGAGGCCCCCGCGACTGCGGCGGCGCCCTGCAATGGTGCAGTGCACAAGCACAGTGCAAGCGCGCAGAGCCCGCAAAGCCCGGAGCGCACTGTTATCCAGCACAAGTCAGCCCTCGTGAGGCCCTTGGCCCGCATCGCTGGAAGCCAACGCCTGGCACGGTGATTGCAGGCATCCCATCACAGCCTGGGCCGCTCAACGGCGAGCGACCTCGGCCCCTGGACAAAGGCGTTCGGACCCATGCACCTGCTCTGCCCACAGGTGATCGGTGCGAGCGCCTTTTTTGTTTCCCATCCCGCCCCACCGGCTTTCTTGCGGAGTTGCCTGCCATGACCGATCTGCCCACACCCTCCCTCTCACGTCGCCACGTTCTGCAGGCCGCCGCCGTGGGC
>CAYVGD010000194.1:0-5678 GCA_964450095.1 uncultured Polaromonas sp. | reverse complement strand
GGTGTCGAGCTGCTTTTTCTTGGCCTTCATGATGTTGGGCAGCGTCACGTAGCGCGGCTCGTTGAGGCGCAGGTCGGTGGTGACGATGGCCGGCAGGCTCAGGGCCAGGGTCTCGATGCCGCCGTCCACTTCGCGGCTGACGGTGACCTTGTCGCCCGCCACATCCACCTTGGAGGCAAAGGTGGCCTGGGGCCAGCCCAGCAGCGCGGCGAGCATCTGGCCGGTCTGGTTGCAGTCGTCATCGATGGCCTGCTTGCCCAGGATCACGAGCTGGGGCTGCTCTTTGTCGACCAAAGCCTTGAGCAGCTTGGCCACGGCCAGGGGCTGAAGTTCCTCGGCGGTCTCGACCAGGATGCCGCGGTCGGCACCGATGGCCATGGCGGTGCGCAGCGTCTCCTGGCACTGGGTCACGCCGCAGCTGACGGCCACCACCTCGGTGACGGCGCCCTTTTCCTTCAGGCGCGTGGCCTCCTCGACGGCAATTTCATCGAAGGGGTTCATGCTCATCTTGACGTTGGCGATGTCCACACCGCTGCCGTCCGACTTCACGCGCACCTTGACGTTGTAATCCACCACGCGCTTGACGGGTACCAAAACCTTCATGGAGGTCTCCATAGCTTGTTGAAACGATGTCCGCAGCTCGCTCCGGTGCTTGGACGCCGAAGCGCTGCAATTGACGTAACGTCAATTCGGTCATTCTAAGTGGCGGCCCAGCGGCCCTGACGGGCACACCGGGAAAATCCCGGTTTTGTCGAGCCGACGAAAAAAAGAACGACCGTGCTTTTTGGAAGATTATAGGCAGCTTGGCGAGTCGCACAAGAGGAACTTCACAAGCCGTAAAAAGATGTGCCGGCACCCGCTGCGTTCATCGAAGCTGGGCCGCAGCGGCAACCGCGCGCCAAGCAAGCCCAGCGGCAGATGCAATAGACAAACCTCAGGGACGAGCAACCTGCGAAGCCGAAGGCACGGGCCCGGCCTGCGGTGATGGCGCCGAGCCGTGGACGGCTGCCGTTCCCGCCGAGGCGGTGACGCAGGGCCCGGACGCGTTCGCTGCCGTGTCGGCTGTTTGTGCCGGCAAAGCAGAGGCGTCCTTCGAGGCAGGCGACGCAGCACCCGCGCCCTCCCCGGGCGCCGCAGGCAACGGGCGCGGCGGATGCGGAATCTCCACGCCGTGGGCCAGGAAGCCCCGCAGCACGGCCAGGTTCACGGCCGAGCGCAGATTGCCCTGTCCGTTTTCAGGGTCGATGATCCAGTAATTGAGCGTGAACTCCAGCCCCTCGGCCCCGAAGTTGGTCAGCTGCGCCGAGGGCGGGGGATCGGCCAGCACGCGCGGCTGGGCCCTTGCGGCCTCCACCAGCAGCCGCATCACCTGATCCACGTCGCTGCCGTAGACCACCGACACGTTGGTCTGCTGGACGACCTTGCTGTCGGTGAGCGACAGGTTCTCGATGCGCTGGCCGATGAACATTTCGTTGGGCACCACGGCCTCCCGGCCGGAGAGCGCACGCACGATGGTGTAACGGGCCTTGATGTCGGTCACGCGCCCCTCGAAAGAGTCGATGCGCACGTGGTCGCCGATGCGCACGCTGCGCTCGGCCAGCATGACAAAACCGCTGACGTAGCTGGCCGCCAGCTTCTGCAGGCCCAGGCCCACGCCCACGCCAATGGCACCGCCCAGCACCGACAGCGCGGTGAGGTCGATGCCCACCGCCGACAGCCCCACCAGCAAGCCCACGCCCACCAGCAGCGCACGCACGGCGTTGCTCACGGCCTTGCGCAGGGACAAATCGCCACCTGTGGCGGTCTTCAGCAGGCGGCCCTCGATGGCCGAGGAAATCCACAGCGAGACGATGAGCACCGCCCCGGCCGTGATGCTGCCCTCGATCAGGGTGCGCACCGACAGGCGCGCCGAACCCACGCGCCACGTGATCTGGTCGAGCTCGTCCAGGATCAGCGGCAACAGCCCCGTGAGCCACAGCACCACCGCGCCCCAGGCCACCCAGGAGATGGTGCGTTCGAGCACGCGGATGAGCGGCGCCTCCTCAAAGGCGGCCTGCAGCACCTTCACGCCCACGCGGATCACGGCCAAGGACAGCAGCACCGGCAAGGCCACCAGGAACACCGCCAGTGGTACCTGGGCGCTCAGCAGCATCGCGCGGGCCGCGTAGGCCAGGCTCAGCAGCAGCAGCGGGAACAAGGCGCCATCGAGCAAACGCTGACCGAACAGCACGGGCAGTTCCAGGTCGGCCCGCACGTTGCGCCTGAGCAGCCGCACCAGGAACCACGCCAGCAGCACGCAGGCGAGCAAGCTGCCCCATTCCAGAAGCGCCTGCGGCTTCAGGAGTTGCGATGACCAGGACTGCAACGCCAGCAGGCGCTCGCCTGCCGCCTGCGTCATGCCTTGGGCGGACATGCCGTGAGAACCTCCATGTGCAAGCTCAAAGATCGGCCAGCACGCGGATGTGGGCCTCCACGCTGCGGGCCAGCGCGTCGAGATGGTAGCCGCCCTCCAGCGCCGACACGATGCGCCCTTTCGCATGGCGACGCGCCACGTCCTTGATGCGCTGGGTGATCCAGGCGTAGTCCGCCTCGACCATCCCCAGTTGCGCCAGGTCGTCGTCGCGGTGCGCGTCAAAGCCTGCGCTGATGAAGACCATCTGCGGCGCAAACTGCTCCAGGCGCGGCACCCAGTGGGTGTCCACCAGTTCCCGCAGCGCCTGGCCGCGGGTGTAGGCCGGCACGGGCAGGTTCACGAGGTTGCCAGCAGCCGGCACGTCGCCGCTGTAGGGGTACAGCGGATGCTGGAAGAAGCTCACCATCAGGATGCGCTCGTCACCGGCCACGATGTCCTCGGTGCCGTTGCCGTGGTGCACGTCAAAGTCCACGATGGCCACACGGTCCAGCCCGTGCCGCTCGAGCGCGTACTTGGCGGCCACCGCCACGTTGTTGAAGAAGCAAAAACCCATGGCCTGCTTGCGGCAGGCGTGGTGACCGGGCGGGCGCACGGCGCAAAAGGCGTTTTCCAGCTCGCCCGCCATCACGGCGTCGGTAGCAGCAAGCGTCGCACCGGCGGCCCGCAGCGCGGCGGCCCAGGTGTGCTGGTTGACGGCGGTGTCTGGGTCGATCTGCAGGTGCTCCGGCCCGCCAGCCATCTGCTCTTCGGCCACCTGCTGCGACAGCCCGCGGATCGAGGCGATCAGCATGCGGTCGTGGGCCAGTTCCAGGTCGGCCAGCGGCGCCTCGGGCGCCTCGCGGGCGAGCAGCGCATCGGCCACGCCCGTCAGCAGCAGCCTGTCGTCGATGGCATCCAGCCGCGCCGGGCATTCCGGATGCCCCTGTCCCATGTCGTGCTTGCGGCACGCAGCGTGCGTGAAGTAACCGGTCCCCTGCATGGTGTCGTTTTTGCTGTAAGGTGCGCCTTCGTATGCGCAGCGTTGTACTCAGTCTCCAGACCCTTGCAAGCCAGCTTAACACGGCCGCCCGAGGGCCCTTTCCCTCTGCCGGCGGGTGTTTGCGGTGGATCAGAAAGGCCCCGGCCCGGGCCTGCCTGGCCACGGGCCTGGCCGCGGCCATGGTCCTGCCCGCCCAGGCGCAGGAGGGCGCGTCCGCCCCCGGCCCAGCCGCTGTGCCGGCACCAGCTTCAGCGCCTGCGGCCCAGCGTGCAGGCAGCACGGCCGCCCAGGGCAAGCCCAAGGCACAAGCCGCGCGCAAGCCCGGGCAGGCCCGGCAGGGCAAGCAGACCTCGGGCCGCAAGGCCATATCGCACCGTGCACAGCCGCAGGCGCGTCCAGCCCCACTGGTGGGCAGCGGCCCGGACTACGGACAGCACGAGGCCGCCCTGGCCTTCGCACGCGAGGTGGCCGAGCGCCGCCAGCTGCCGCTGGCCTGGGTGGAGCAGGCCCTGACCGAGGCACGGCGTTCGCCGCGCATTGAACAGCTGATCCTTCCACCCGCCACCCCCCAGGCCAAGAACTGGCGGGCTTACCGGGCGCGGTTCCTGGATGAGCCACGCATCCAGGCGGGGCTGCGCTTCTGGCAGGCCCATGCCGCAGAGCTGGCGCGGGCCGAACGGATGTACGGCGTGCCGGCGGAGATCGTGGTGGGCATCCTGGGCGTGGAAACCATCTACGGCCGCGAGATGGGACGCTTTCGCGTGCTCGACGCGCTGAGCACGCTGGCCTTCGACTTTCCGGCGCAGCACCCGCGCGCGGCTGAGCGCAGCGCGTTCTTTCGCAAGGAACTCGAGCATTTCCTGGCGCAGCAGCACCAAAGCGGCACGCCTGTGGCGGCGCCCCTGGGCAGCTTCGCGGGTGCGCGCGGGATGCCGCAGTTCATGCCTTCCAGCCAGACGCATTTCGCCGTCGACTTCGACGGAGACGGCCGCATCGACCTGGGCCAGAGCGCCAGCGATGTGATCGGCTCCGTCGCGCATTACCTGCAGGCCTTCAACTGGCAGCGCGGCATGCCCACGCACTACCCGGTGCGATTTGACGAAAGCCGCCTCGACATGGACGCGCTCATGGTGCCCGACATCCTGCCCACCTTCAGCGTCGCCAGCTTCATGGCCAAAGGCGCGGTGGTGGACGGCTCTGCCCTTGCCCACCCCGGCCCGCTGGCGCTCATCGAGCTTCTCAACGGCGGCGATGCGCCCAGCTACGTGGCGGGCACCGAGAACTTCTACGCCATCACCCGCTACAACTGGAGCAGCTACTACGCCATGGCGGTGATCGAACTCGGGCAGGAAATCGCGCGCCGACGCAGCGCCAGATGAGCGAAGGCTTCAAAGCGTGTCTTTCGGCAAATGCAAGGACCTGCTGCCGTTGCTTTGACCGCATGGGCTGCGAATACGCAAATATTTTCAGGAGCGTGGCTCGGCCGGCAGGAGCCGAGGCGCCTCGGCGATGCGGTACATGCCGAGGGCGATGTTGACTGATCACACGGGCAGGACCTGTGACACGCCAAGACCCAAGGCTTCTTGCCCCAACTCACACGGATGGGAAGTTCTACCTGCTTGCGGCCTGGCTTGAAGGGTCCAGACCCAGCCCCCCGGGCATGGGCGTGATGCCTCGTCAACCCGCAGGCACCAGAAACTCCCGGCTGATTTGCGCACCGATCTCGTTGACCCGGTCCAGGAATTGGGTGAGGAAGGCATGCAGGCCGGTGGCGAGGATCTCGTCGATGCGGCCGAACTGCAGGTCCGCCCTGAGCTTTCCGGCTCGCCTGAGCGATTCGCTGGCCGGATCGGAGGCCACCTTGGCCAGGTTGCCCATGACCTCGTTCATGCAGCCCAGAAGCGAGCGGGGCATGTCGGCCCGCAGCATGAGCAACTCGGCCACGCGCTCGGGGCGGATCACGTCGCGGTAAACCTTTCGGTAGACCTCGAAGGCCGACACGCTGCGCAGCACCGCGCTCCAGTGGTAGAAGTCTGACTCCAGTTCCTTGCCGTTGCCCAGGCCGAAGAAGTCAGCGTCGGGTGTGTGGAACTTCACATCCAGCAGCCGAGCGGTGTTGTCGGCGCGTTCGAGGAAGGTGCCCAGGCGCAGGAAGTTCAGCGCCTCGTCCTGCAGCATGGTGCCCAGGGTCACGCCGCGCGAGAGGTGCGAGCGAAACTTGACCCACTCGAAGAAGCTGGCTGGGTCGCTCTCGAGGGCGCCGCCCTTGAGCATGCGCACCGGTTC
>CAYVGD010000193.1:0-5687 GCA_964450095.1 uncultured Polaromonas sp. | reverse complement strand
AAGGCCGGCACCGGCAACATGGACCTGCTGGTGGCCGTGGGCACCACCGCCGGCTGGGGCCTGTCGGTGTGGCTGTGGCTCACGGCCGAGCCGGGCGTGATGCCGCACCTGTACTTCGAGGCCTCGGCCGTGGTGATCACGCTGGTGATGCTGGGCAAGTGGCTGGAGGTGCGCGCCAAGCGGCAGACCACCTCGGCCATCCGCGCGCTGCACGCGCTCAGGCCACCGCAGGCGCACCTGGTGCTGGCCTCGGGCGAGACGGTCGACGTGCCGGTGGCCGAAGTGCTGCGCGGCGACACGCTCGTGGTGCGCCCTGGCGAACGCGTTCCGGTGGACGGCCAGGTGCTCGAAGGGCGCACCCAGGTGGACGAGTCCATGCTGTCCGGCGAACCCCTGCCCGTGGGCAAGCAGCAGGGCGACCGGCTCACGGGCGGCAGCATCAACGGCGATGGCCGGATGCTGATGCAGGTCAGCGCCGTGGGGGAGGAGACGGTGCTGGCGCGCATCATCGCGCTGGTGGAACAGGCGCAGGCGGTCAAGGCGCCCATTCAGCGGCTGGTGGACCGGGTGTCGGCGGTGTTCGTGCCCGCGGTGCTGCTGGTGGCGCTGCTCACGCTGGTCGTGGCCCTGGCGCTGGGGCTGCCGCTCGAGCAGGCGCTGCTGCGCGCGGTGGCCGTGTTGGTGATCGCCTGCCCCTGCGCGCTGGGCCTGGCCACGCCCGCTGCCATCCTGGCGGGCACGGGCGTGGCAGCGCGCCACGGCATGCTGATCAAGGACGCGCAGGCGCTCGAGCTGGCGCACCGGGCCCGCGTGGTGGCCTTCGACAAGACGGGCACGCTCACCGTGGGCCGGCCACGCCTGGTGGCCCTGGAGCCGGCCCCGGGCATGGCCGCTTCGGTGGCCCTGGCGGCCGCGGCCAGCCTGCAGGCCGGCAGCGAACACCCGCTGGCGCGCGCGGTGGTTGCGGCCGCGGACGAGCAGGGGCTGGCCCGCGAGCCGGTCCGGGACCTGCAGGCCGTGCCCGGGCGTGGCCTGCGCGGGCAGCTGCGCAGCGCGGGTGACGCGCAGACCTGGTGGATTGCCAGCCTCGCCTGGCTGGACGAGCTGGACGCGGCGCTGGGCCCGCTGGAGCCCGCGGCGCAGGCGCTGCTGGCCCGGGGTGCCACGGTGTCGGTCCTGTTGCGCCAGGCGCATCCTGCGCCGGCAGGCGTTGACGCCAGCGCCCGGCAGGGGGGTGCGGCGACAGCCAATGCCAGAGCCACGGTCAAGGCAACGGGCGATGCACACGCTCATGCCAGCGACGGCGTCAATGCGTGCGGCAACGCCAACGCCAACGCCAACGCCAACGCCAACGCCAACGCAGATGCAGATGCCGGTGCCGATGCCGATGCCGATGCCGATGCCGATGCCGATGCCGGTGCTGGTGCTGGTGCTGGTGCTGGTGCTGGTGCTGGTGCCGGTGCCGATGCCGGCGTGCATGTTCATGGACAGGCCCGCGCCGCCGTTTCGGCCTTTGCCCCGGGTGCGCCCGAGGCCGTGGCGCTCCTGGGTTTTGCCGACGAGCCCAAGCCCGGTGCGCGCCAGGCACTGGCCACGCTGCGTGGGCGCGGCCTGCAGCTGCGCATGATCTCCGGCGACAACCGCGCGGCCGCCCTGGCCATGGGCGAGCGCCTGGGCCTGCGGCAAGAAGAGGTGATGGCCGAGGTCCTGCCTGGCGAAAAGGCTGCGCGCGTGGCCGCGCTCAAGGCCGGGCTGCAGGGCCATGGCGCGGTGGTGATGGTGGGCGACGGCGTGAACGACGCGCCTGCGCTGGCCGCGGCCGACGTGGGCATGGCCATGGGCACCGGCACCGATGTGGCCATGCATGCGGCGGGCATCACGCTCATGCGCGGCGACGTGCGCCTGGTGGCGCAGGCACTGGACATCTCGCACCGCACGGTGATGAAGATCCGCCAGAACCTGTTCTGGGCCTTCGTCTACAACGTGGCCGGCATCCCGCTGGCCGCGCTCGGCTACCTGAACCCGGTGGTGGCCGGCGCAGCCATGGCCTTGTCCAGCGTGAGCGTGATGGGCAATGCGCTGCTGCTCAAGCGCTGGCGTCCGGCCGCCGATCCAGCGGCACCCGATGTGCCTGCTGCCCCTGCCCCGCCGGTCTCCCCTCCCTCCACGACGGCCCCGACGGTTCCGGTCGATGGGGCCTGAAGTCGGGTGGGCCCCGGGCCTGCCCTGCTGCGTGCGCCGCCGCTGCTTGACCTGCATCAACACCCCGGGTGCGGGGTCGCCGCACACTGATTGCATGGGCCGGGCCACACTGCCGGGCCTGGCACTCCCACCGACCCGCTCGCGCACGCATCCGAACCATGGCCCAGCACACCGCCCTGCAGATCATCCGTGAAGAACACCAGGCCCTGGCGGCCATGCTGCGCTCGATCCTGATGATGGTGCAGCGCGGCCCGGGGGAGGAGGGCGCGCGTTTTTTCGGTGTGCTGCGGGCGATGCTGTTCTACATCGACGAGTTCCCCGAGCGCCGGCACCACCCGAACGAGTCGAACCTGTTGTTTCCGAGGCTGGTGCGCCTGGCGCCCGAGCTGATGCCGGTGATCCGCCGGCTGGAAGAGGACCACTTGCGTGGCGAAGGAAGGGTGAGGGAGCTGCAGCACCTGCTGCTGGCCTGGGAGCTGCTCGGCGCATCGCGCCGGGCAGCTTTCGTCCAGGCTGCCGAGGCCTACGTGCGTTTTTACCTGGAGCACATGCGCCACGAGGAGCTGCAGGTGCTGCCCGCCGCCGAGCGCTTGCTGGGCCCGGGCGACTGGGCCGAGCTGGACAGCGCTTTCGAAGCCGACCGCGATCCTTTGGCCGGCGGTGAGCGCGACCCGGCCTATGGCGAGCTGTTCACCCGCATCGTGACCAGCGCGCCCGCGCCCATCGGTGTGGGGGCCTGAGCCGCTTTGCTGCGGCCAGCCGCGCCTTCGCGGCGGCGGCGTCAGCCCATGCGCGGGTAGTCGGTGTAGCCCCGTGCGCCGCCGCCGTAGAACGTGGCGATGTCCGGCGTGTTGAGCGCGGCGCCCTCCCTGAGCCGTCGCACGAGGTCGGGGTTGGCGATGAACGGGCGGCCAAAGGCCACCAGGTCGGCGCCGTCTTCCAGCGCCTGGCCGGCCAGCGCCTGGTCGTAGCCGTTGTTGACCATCCAGGCGCCTTGCCCCCCGGCCATGCGATAGGCCCGGCGCAGTTCCGCGTAGTCGAAGGGCCGCTCTGGCAGCGTGCGTGCGCCGCCCGTGGCGCCTTCGACCACGTGCACATAAGCCAGGTTCAGGCCGGCCAGTTCGCGCACCAGGTGGTTGAACAGCGGCTGGGGGTCGCGGTCGTGTATGTCGTTGGACGTCGTCACGGGCGACAGGCGAATGCCTGTGCCGCCGCCGCCGATGGCGTCGACCACGGCGCGCACCACCTCCAGCGTGAGCCGGCAGCGGTTGACGATGGAGCCGCCGTAGTCGTCGCTGCGGTGGTTGGCGCCGTCCTTGAGGAACTGGTCCAGCAGGTAGCCGTTGGCCGCGTGGATTTCCACACCGTCAAAGCCGCAGGTGCCCACGGCGTTGCGCGCGGCGGCCTGGTAGGTGTGGACCAGCTCGGGCAGTTCCTCGGCCGCCAGGGCACGCGGCATGGAGGTTTCCACGAAATGCGCCTGCCCGGCCTCGAGCAGCACGGTCTTGGCCTGGGCGCGCACCGCCGAGGGCGCCACCGGGGCCTGCCCTTGCGGCTGCAGGCTGGTGTGCGAGATGCGGCCCACGTGCCAGAGCTGCACGACGATCTTGCCGCCCGCCTCGTGCACCGCGTGCGTGACGCGCTTCCAGCCGTCGAGCTGTTCGGTGCCGTAGAGCCCCGGCACGTCGGCATAGCCCTGGCCCTGGTGGCTGATGGCGGTGGCTTCGCTGACGATCAGCCCGGCCGTGGCCCGCTGGGCGTAGTACTCGGCCATGAGCGGCGTGGGAATGGCGTCGGGCGCGCGGTTGCGCGTGAGCGGGGCCATGACGATGCGGTTGGCCAGCGCAAGCTCGCCGGCCCGGATGGGCTCGAACAGGTGACGGGAAGTCATGTTGAAAGGGGGCAGGAAATCGGTGGAAGGGAGATGGTGCCACGCCCGCGGCGGCACCGCTCAGCCGGGCGGCGCGGTCCTACAGCCTCATGGGCGGGACACTGATTAGGTCGCCCAGGGGGCACCCGTAGCATGTGCGCTCCACGCAGGGGGGACGGGCGCAGCCAGACCTACATTCCAACCAAGCTGAGCCGTCCCGCGGGTTGGCGCCGATTTCCAATGAGTCGGGCGCAGGCCCTGCCCATCCAACATCAGGGAGACCGATCCATGCTCATCCGCCGCGCAGCCGCGCCAGGCGGGCCGGCCGAAGGCTTGTCCGCTCACTCTTCATCCCGCTGGGTTTCGTTGTCAAGGGAGGTGCGCGCATGACCGTGCTGCTGCCCTGGCCCCTTCCCGCCATGCCCGCGATGGCCGGCGTCCAGGCCCTGCGGCCGCCGGGCTTGGCGCTCAAGCCGTCGGCCGCGGCCCGCCCGCCTTGTACGCCCATGGCGCTCAGCCCCGCAGGATTCGTGGCCGCCAGCGTGTCGGCGCCTTCGCGGGCCCGACCCGTCCTCAGCCGACACGCGCTGGCGCTGCGCGCAGGCATGGCCGAGCTGTTGCTGCTGGCACGCCTGCGTGCACGCACCCGGCGCGGCCAGTGCCAGAAGACGCTGGAGCACGCGGCCCGCGTGATCGAGGTGACGGCCCGGCATTGGCTGCTGGCGCCGGAAGAAGGCCCGGCACCCGACAGCGCCGCGGGCGGCTGAGCGCCGCAGGCCCGGCGGGCCAGGTCGAGGCTGAATGGCTCGGGCTGGTCCAGCCGGTCGGCTTGGCCGTGCGCGCCTTGAAAGCTGGGTGTGCGCCCATCCCTGTCCACGCCCGCAAGGGCAGGTCAGGACTGCGGGCTGGAACGGGCGTTTGTCCGTGGGTACCGGCTGCTTCAGCCGCCGCAGGTGCCGCTGCCGCAGTCCTCGATGGGTTGAGCGGGCAGGGCCAGGGGCTGGCTGAGCTGCCCGGTGGCCACGTCAAAGCCGACTTGTTCCAGGTGCGCGGCCAGGCCCGCGTCCATGGTTTGTGCGTGCTGGGTGAACCACTTGCCCAGCTCGGGCAGGATCTCGCGCACCAGGTCCAGCTCGCCGTCTTCCCGGCCTCGGCGCATCAGCTCGTCCAGGGTCTGCAGGACCACGCGGTGCTGCATGCCGTGGCAGTTCTGCGGCGCGAACTGGGTGGCGGCCATCCATTCGTCCTCGCGGGCGAAGTGGTCCACGGTGTGGGTGATCAGCGCCTGCAGTCGCTCCAGCAGCTGCGTGTCGTCCGCCATTTCAGCGGCGGCCAGCAGTTCCACGAATTCAATGTGCGTCTGGTCGATGGCCTCGTGCCCCAGCGCGATCTCGTCGGACCAGGCAAGGCTCGGGGCGGTGGCGGGCTGGAGGGCGGCGGTGGAGGTCATGGTCGGCTCGTTCAGGCGGGAAAACTGGAGCATAAGGCCAGTGCGGGTGCCGGGGATTGCGGTGGGTCAAGCGGGTGGGCTGGGTGGGCCCGTGCGCGCTTCGGCGCGGGTGCTGGGGTGGCGGGTGTTCGGCGGTAGAGCGGGCGGGGCGGGGTGGCGTCCGGC
>CAYVGD010000192.1:0-5695 GCA_964450095.1 uncultured Polaromonas sp. | reverse complement strand
GAGATCGCGCCCATGCAGCAGCACAGCCCGCCCCACCCCTTCGCTGGTCCCGCCGCGCACGCGCCGCAGATCGGTCCGCACACCGCCCAGCTGATGGAGCGCATCCTCTACGAGGTCAAGCGGGTGGTGGTCGGCCAGGACCGCTTCCTGGAGCGCGTGATGGTGGCCATGCTCGCCCAGGGGCACCTGCTGGTCGAGGGCGTGCCGGGGCTGGCCAAGACGCTCACCGTCAAGACCCTGGCCGAGACGCTGCACGGCCAGTTCAAGCGCATCCAGTTCACGCCCGACCTGGTGCCGGCCGACCTGGTGGGCACGCGCATCTACAACCAGAAGACTGGCGAATTCGCCACCGCCCTGGGGCCGGTGTTCACCAACCTGCTGCTGGCCGATGAGATCAACCGCGCCCCGGCCAAGGTGCAGAGCGCGCTGCTCGAGGTGATGCAGGAGCGCCAGGTGACGATTGCCGGCCACACGCACCACGTGCCGCGCCCGTTCCTGGTGATGGCCACGCAGAACCCGATCGAGACCGAGGGCACCTACCCGCTGCCCGAGGCGCAGGTGGACCGATTCATGATGAAGGTGCTGGTGGACTACCCCAGCGACGAGGAGGAATACGTGATCGCCATGCGCGTGACCGGACCGCCGGTGGAGGTGCATGCCGTGGCCAGCACCGAGCAGCTGGCCGAGCTGCAACGCGCCTGCCGCGAGGTGTATGTGGACCCGTCGCTGGTGCAGTACGCGGTGCGCCTGGTTTCGGCCACGCGCCACCCGGAGCGGCACGGGCTGCCGGAGCTGTCGCGCTACATCAGCTTCGGCGCCAGCCCCCGGGCCACCATCGCGCTGGCCGAAGGCGCGCGGGCGCTGGCCTTGCTGCGCGGGCGCAGCTACGCGCTGCCCGAGGACATGGCCGACCTGGTGCCCGATGTGCTGCGCCACCGGCTGGTGCTGTCCTACGAGGCACTGTCGGAAGGCCTGGACAGCGACGCGCTGCTCCAGCGCATCACGCAACGACTGCAGCCCCCGGCCAAGCCCCTGGACCATGAAGCCCTCGCTGCCTGAGCTGAGCCTGGTGAGCGGCGGCACCGGGGCGTCCGGTGAGGACGCTGAGCAACTGCTGCGCCGGCTGGAATGGACGGTGCTGCGCCGCCTGGACGGGCTGCTGCAGGGCCACCACCGCACGCTCATGCGCGGCAACGGCATGGACCTGGCCGACCTGCGCGAATACCAGCACCACGACGACGTGCGCCACATGGACTGGAACGTGACCGCCCGCACAGGCCAGCCGCACGTGCGCGTGTTCACCGAGGACCGCGAGATGAGCGCGTGGTTCCTGCTGGACCTCAGCGCCTCGGTGGACGTGGGCTCCGGGCGCCAGCGCAAGCGGCAGGTGAGCGCCGAGTTCGTGGCCGCCGTGGCGCGCCTGCTGGTGCAGGGCGGCAACCGCGTCGGCGCCCTTCTCTACGGCTCGGCCGTGGACACGCACCTGCCCGCACGCGGCGGCCGCGGCCAGGTGCTGCAGTTGCTGCACCGGCTGGGCCAGAGGCCTGCGGCGCGCCCCGGCCAGGGCACGCGCCTGGCCGACCTGCTGGAGGCGGCGGCCCGGCGCATCCGGCGGCGCAGCACCTTGTTCGTGGTGTCGGACTTCATCAGCGAGCCGGGCTGGGAGCGTCCACTGGGCCTGCTGGCCCGCCGCCACGAGGTGGTGGCCGTGCGCGTGCTGGACGCCTTCGAGCGCGAACTGCCCGACCTGGGGCTGCTGCCCCTGCGCGACGCGGAGACGGGTGAGTTCCTCTGGGTGGACACGCATGACCGCGGCTTTCGAGACCGCTACGCCGAACTGGCCCGGGCGCGCGAAGCGCAGCTGCTGTCGGCCCTGGCCGCCGCGGGGGTGGATGCGCTGGAGCTGCGCACCGACGACGATCTGCTGGAGTCGCTGGTGCGCTTTTGCGCGCTGCGCCGGCGCCAGGTGCAGTCTCAGGCCGCGTCCACCCATCCGGGGCGCCACCCGCCGCAGGCCGCGACCGCCGCTGACGGCAGCGCGGCCGCTTGCCTGACCGACTGATCACGCCGAATCCGCACCCTTTCGACGATTGCCTGGAGCGCCCCGACATGACCTTCCTCTGGCCCCAGTTCCTCTGGTTGCTGGCCCTGCTGCCGGCCCTGGTGCTGCTGTACCTGTGGCTGCTGGCGCGCAGGAAGAAGGTGGCGCTGGCCCATGCGGACCTGACCCTCGTCAAACAGGCCCTGGGCGGCAGCGCCCGCTGGCGCAGGCACCTGCCGCCCCTGCTGATGCTGCTGGCGCTGGGCGTGCTGCTGCTGGCGTCGGCACGGCCCATGTCGGTGGTGCGGCTGCCGTCGCAGCAGGAGACCATCATCCTGGCCATGGACGTCTCGGGCAGCATGCGCGCCACCGACGTGGAGCCGAACCGCCTGGTGGCCGCGCAGAACGCGGCCAAGTCCTTCATCGCCGAGCTGCCTCGGCATGTGAAGGTGGGCATCGTGGCCTTCGCCGGCACGGCCTCGGTGGTGCAACCCATCACGCTCAGCCGCGAGGACCTGGTGGCCGCCATCGACAAATTCCAGTTGCAGCGGGCCACCGCCATCGGCAATGGCATCGTGGTGTCGCTGGCCGAAATATTCCCGGACGCCGACATCGACCTGGCCAAGATGCAGTACGGCCACCCGCGCGGCCTGAGCCTGGACGAAAAGCCGCGCGAGGGCAAGAAAACCTACCCGCCCGTGGAACCGGGCTCGTACGGCTCGGCGGCCATCATCTTGCTGACCGACGGGCAGCGCACCACGGGGGTCGATCCTCTGGAGGCCGCCAAGCTGGCTGCCGACTTCGGCGTGCGCGTGTACACCGTGGGCATCGGCACAGTGCAGGGCGAAACCATCGGCTTCGAAGGCTGGTCGATGCGCGTCAAGCTCGACGAGGAAACGCTCAAGGCCATTGCCGACCGCACGCAGGCCAGTTACTTCTACGCGGGCACGGCGCAGGACCTCAAGAAGGTCTACAGCACGCTGAGCTCGCGGCTCACGCTGGAGAAAAAGGAAACCGAGGTCTCCGGCCTGTTCGCGCTACTGGGCGCGGCGCTGGCCCTGCTGGCGGGGGGCCTGTCGGTGCTCTGGTTCCACCGGGTGCTTTAGGCGGCAGTTCCTGTGCTCCGCGCAAAGGCGGCGGGACAGCAGGCTGGGGTGGCTTGCCACCGGTCGTGGCTGCCGCACGCGCAACAACCGACACGCAGGGCGCATGCCGGCGGCAGCAGAAAAGACCACGCACCGCCATGAAGACCGCGTGCCGCAGGCAGGTCATGTGCAAGCGCGGGAAAGGTCACGCGCTTGCGCGTGAAGACCGGGCCCGGCCTGCACACGAACGCAGCGAACGCAGCGAACGAACATCTTGGCTGCCAGCCTTTCTGGCCGGCGGCAACGCCCGCAGCCCACACCAGCCACTGGCCACAAGCACTTGGCCACATGCCCCCGGCCTCGCGCCTTGTAGGAACAACCTGTTTCAGCTCAACGGCCAGGCCGCCGGTGTGGGCGCGGGGTTCGAGGTCGGGGTCGGGGTCGGTGCCTGCGTCAGGCGACCGCCGACCAGGCGCATCTGCTGGCCGCAGCGCTGCGCGAGCGACTCGTCGTGGGTGACCACCACGAAGGCCGTGCCCTGTTCGCGGGCCAGGCGCAGCATCAGCTCGAACACGCCCTGTGCGGTGCTGCGGTCCAGGTTGCCCGTGGGCTCGTCAGCCAGCACGCAGGCCGGCCGCGTGACCAGGGCGCGGGCGATCGCCACGCGCTGGCGCTCACCGCCCGACAGCTCCGAAGGCCGGTGGGCCAGGCGCTCGCCCAGGCCCACGGCACGCAGCACACCCCGGGCCGCCTCCAGCGCCTGGGCCCGCGGCTGGCGGCGGATCAGCAGCGGCATGGCCACGTTCTCCTCGGCGCTGAATTCGGGAAGCAGGTGGTGGAACTGGTAGACAAAGCCCAGGTGACGGTTGCGCAGCCGCCCCTGCTCGGCCGGCCCCAAGCGCGCCAGGGGTTGCCCCATGAGATCGACGCTGCCCTGGCTGGGCGCCTCCAGCCCACCCAGCAGATGCAGCAGGGTGCTTTTGCCCGAGCCCGAAGCGCCCACGATGGCCACGGTCTGGCCCCGTCGCACCTGCAGGTCCACGCCCTGCAGCACCTGCACGTCGAGCGGGCCCTCGTGAAAGCCCTTGGCCAGGCCCCGGGCCTGCAGCACCACGTCTGCCTGCACTGCGTCCTCACTCATAGCGCAGCGCCTCCGCAGGGTTCACGCGGCTGGCGCGCCAGCTGGGGTAGAGCGTGGCCAGGAAGGCCAGCACCAGCGAGATGAGCGCCACTGGCACGATGTCGCCAGATTGCGGGTCGCTGGGCATGCGGCTGATCAGGTAGATGTCTCGGGGCAGGAAGCTGGCGTTGAGCAGCCGCTCCAGCGCAGGCACGATCACGTCGATGTTCAGCGCCACGCCCAGGCCCAGGGCCAGGCCCGACAGCGTCCCCACCACGCCCACCATGGCGCCCTGCACCATGAACACACCCATGATGCTGCGCGGGCTGGCGCCCAGCGTGCGCAGGATCGCGATGTCGGCGCGCTTGTCGGTCACGGTCATCACCAGGGTGCTGACCAGGTTGAAAGCGGCCACGGCGACGATCAGCGTGAGGATGATGAACATCATGCGTTTTTCCAGCTGGACGGCCGCGAACCAGGTGCGGTTCTGCCGTGTCCAGTCGCGCACGATCAGGTCCTGGGGCAGCGTGCCCATGAGCCCGGCGGCCACCTCGCGCGCCTGGTGCAGGTCGCGCAGCTTCAGGCGGATGCCGCTGGGGCCTTCAAGCCGGAAAATCCGCGCCGCGTCGTCCTGGTGCAAAAGCACCAGCGCCGAGTCGTATTCGTAGTGGCCGGAATCGAAGAGGCCCACCACCCGCATCTGCTTGAGCCGGGGCACCACGCCGGCGGGCGTGACCTGGCCGCCGGGGGCGATCAGCGTCACGGCCTCGCCCGGGCGAACGCCCAGCGAGCGCGCCAGCTCCGAGCCCAGGACCACACCGAATTCGCCAGGCACGAGCCGCGCAAACACCTGCTGCTGCCCGGCGGCCAGGTCCGTGACCTCGCCCTCGCGGGCCGGATCGATGCCGCGCACCAGCGCACCCTTCATGTCTTCGCCACGCGCCAGCAGCGCCTGCGCCGCCACAAAGGAGGCCGCTCCCACCACCTGCGGATGGCCGCGCAGTGCCTCCAGCGTGGCCTCCAGCTCGGGCACGGCGCCGCCGCCTGCGGCCAGCACCTCGACGTGCGAGATCACACCCAGCATGCGGTCGCGCACCTCCTTCTGAAAACCATTCATCACGCTCAGCACGATGATGAGCGCAGCCACCCCCAGCGCGATGCCCAGCATGGAGACGCCCGAGATGAAGGAGATGAAGCCGTTGCGCCGGCTGGCGCGGCCAGCGCGGGTGTAGCGCCAGCCCAGGGCCAGCTCGTACGGTAGTGCCATGCGCAGATTGTGGCACCGCCCCTGGCCGCCACCCCCCGGTCGGGCCAGCCGCTGTGCTGTCCCTGCCGGCGCTTCCCAGCCGCTTGCCCATCGTTCGCCGGCCGGTCGCCGGCCGTGCCGAGGCCCTGCCCTGCCCTGCCCTGCCCTGCCCTGCCCTGCCCTGCCCTGCCCTGCCCTGCCCT
>CAYVGD010000191.1:0-5719 GCA_964450095.1 uncultured Polaromonas sp. | reverse complement strand
ACGTCACCCAGCACGTCGAAGATCACCACGTCGGTGTCTTCCAGCAGGTGGTGCTCCTTGAGCAGCTTGACGGTCTGGCCGACCACGTAGCCGCCGCAGCCGGTGCCGGCGGGCGGCCCGCCCGCTTCCACGCACATCACGCCGTTGTAGCCGGGGAACACGAAGTCCTCAGGCCGCAGTTCCTCGGCGTGGAAGTCCACCGTCTCGAGCACGTCGATGACGGTGGGCAGCATCTTCTTGGTGAGCGTGAACGTCGAGTCGTGCTTGGGGTCGCAGCCGATCTGCAGCACCCGCTTGCCCATGTGGGAGAAAGCGGCCGAGAGGTTGGAAGAGGTGGTGCTCTTGCCGATGCCGCCCTTGCCGTAGATGGCGAACACCTTGGCGTTGCCGATCTTCACGCTCGGGTCCAGCTCCACCTGCACGCTGCCCTCGCCGTCGGCCCGGCCGCCGCGACCCGAGGCGCGCCTCAGGTCGGTCAGGGGTACGGTGGTTTCCATCATGCGGGGGCTCCTTCAAATACGCCTTCAAGGCGGTCTTCCAGCTCTTCGCTGGCCGCCCGAAGGGCTTGCAGCACCTCGGGCTTGGGTTGCCAGTACTGGCGGTCACAGGCCTCGAGCAGCCGGCTGGCCACCCGCGCCGAAGCAGTGGGATTGAGCTGCGCCAGGCGATGGCGCATCTCGGGATCGAGCATGAAGGCCTGGGTGAGCTGTTCGTACACCCAGGGCTGCACCTGGCCCGTGGTGGCCGACCAGCCCAGGGTGTTGGTCAGGTGCACCTCGATCTGGCGCACGCCTTCGTAGCCGTGCTTGAGCATGCCTTCGTACCACTTGGGGTTGAGCATGCGGGTGCGCGTCTCCAGCGCCACCTGCTCGGTGAGCGTGCGAACCGTGCCGCCGCCATGGCTGTCCTGCGTCTGGTCGCCGATGTAGACCGGTGCCACCTCGGCGGCCTGGCCGCCGCGGCGCGTCTTGGCGCGCTGCACCGCGCGGCTCATGCCGCCCAGGGTGTCGAAGTAGGTGTCCACTGTGGTCACGCCGAGTTCGACCGAGTCGAGGTTCTGGTAGGCCAGCTGCACGTCGGCCAGCACGCTTTCCATCAGCCGGGGCTGCTGCAGCGGCCGGCCCGCGCGGCCGTAGGCAAAGCCTTTGCGGCGGCTGTAGGTCTCGGCGAGTTCATCGCAGCTGTCCCAGCGGCTGTTGTCGATCATGTGACCGACGTTGGCACCGTAGGCGCCCTCGGCGTTGCCGAAGACGCGCAGGGCCGCGGTCTCCAGGTCGCAGCCGTGCTCGGCCTGGTAGGCCAGCGCATGCTTGCGGATGAAGTTCTGCTCGGCAGGCTCGTCGGCCGAGGCCGCGAGGAAGGCGGCATCGGCCAGCAGCCGGATCTGCAGCGGCAGCAGGTCGCGGAAGATCCCCGACAGCGACACCACCACGTCCACCCGCGGCCGGCCGAGTTCGGCCAGCGGCAGGAGCTCGGCGCCGGCCAGGCGGCCGTAGCTGTCAAAGCGGGGGCGCGCGCCCATGAGCGCCAGCGCCTGGCCGATGGGCCCGCCCTCGCTCTTGAGGTTGTCGGTGCCCCACAGCACCATGGCGATCGATTCGGGGAAGGCGTGGCCGTCGGCCTGGTGGCGGTCGAGCAGGCGCTGTGCCTGGCGTGCGCCGTCCTTGACCGCGTAGGCGCTGGGAATGCGAAATGGGTCGAAGCCGTGCAGATTGCGCCCGGTGGGCAGCACCTCGGGGGTGCGCAGCAGGTCGCCGCCAGGGGCGGGCCGCAGGAAGCGTCCGTCGAGCGCGCGCAGGATGCCGTCGATCTCGCTGCCCTGCTGCAGTGCATGGTCGGCCTTCTGCAGGCTCGCCAGGCACGCCTGCAGCGCTGAGGCATCGGCCTGCGGGCCCGCCAGGCTGGCGGCGCTGTCCAGGCGGCCGGCCACCAGTTGCGCCACGGCCTCGCGAGGCAACGACAGGCCGTGCCAGGCCTCGGCGCAGACGGTGAGCATGTCCACCCGCTCGGCCGGGCTGGGCACCTGGCCCACCACGTGCAGCCCGTGCGGGATCAGCGTGTATTCGAGCTCCAGCACGCGGTGGCTCAGTGAAGTGATCTGGGCGGCGCTGCCCTCGCCCCAGGCGGGTTCGGCGGCGGCCAGGTCCAGCAGCGCAGCCTGCGCCTGGATCATGGGCACGAGCGCGCTGCGCTCGGCCTGCGCCTCGGGCTCCAGGCCGCGGTGGCGCTCGAGCATTTCCTTGAGCTCGGACAGGCCCTTGTAGAGGCCGGCCTCGGCCATGGGCGGCGTGAGGTAGCTGATGAGCGTGGCAGCGCTGCGGCGCTTGGCGATGGCGCCCTCGGACGGGTTGTTGGCTGCGTAGAGGTAGAAGTTGGGCAGGTCGCCGATGAGGCGGTCGGGCCAGCAGCGGGCGCTCAAGCCGTTTTGCTTGCCGGGCATGAACTCCAGCGCGCCGTGCGTGCCGAAGTGCAGCACCGCGTCGGCGCCGAAGTCCTCGCGCATCCAGCGGTAAAAAGCCGAGAAGGCGTGCGTGGGGGCCATGCCCTTTTCAAAGAGCAGGCGCATCGGATCGCCTTCGTAGCCGAAGGCCGGCTGGATGCCCACGAACACGTTGCCAAAGCGCTCGCCCAGCACGAACAGGCGGCTGCCGTCGCTTTGCTGGCGGCCCGGCGCGGGGCCCCAGGCGGCCTCGATCTCGACCAGGTGCTTCTCGCGGCGCACATGGTCGTCGGTGGCGACAAAGGCGTGCACGTTGGCCGGTGCGCCGTGGCGCTGGGCGTTGCCTTCGATGAGGCGGCTGCGCAGGGCGTCCACGCTCTCGGGGACGTCGACGGTATAGCCGGCGCGCTGCAGGGCCACCAGGGTGTTGTAGAGCGACTCGAACACCGCCAGGTACGCGGCAGTGCCGGTGTTGCCGGCGTTGGGCGGGAAGTTGAACAGCACCGCGGCCAGCTTGCGGCTGGCGCGGTCGCTGCGCCGCAGGGCCACCAGGCGCTGCACGCGCGCGGCCAGGGCGTCGGCGCGTTCGCTGCAGGTGTGCATGTCATGGGCATCCTGGGGCTCGAAGCGGCAGCCCTTGCTGCAGCCGGTGCAGGCGACGGACGCAGCGCCCCGGCCGCCGTAGACCATGCTGCCGGTGGCGCCGTCGAGTTCGGGGATGGCCACCATCATGGTGGCTTCCACGGGCAGCAGGCCGCGCTCGGAGCGGCCCCAACCGTCCAGGGTCTGGAATTCCAGGGGGGTGACGGCCAGGTAGGGCACGTCCAGCCCGGCCAGCACGTCTTCGGCAGAGCGTGCGTCGTTGTAGGCCGGCCCGCCCACCAGGGAAAAGCCGGTGAGCGAGACCAGCGCGTCGATGCGCGGGCGGCCGTCCTCGAGGAAAAAGCGCTCGATGGCGGGGCGGTTGTCCAGACCGCTGGCAAAGGCCGGGATCACCTTCAGGCCGCGCGCCTCCAGGGCGGTGATCACGCCGTCGTAGTGGCTTGCGTTGCCGGCCAGCAGGTAGGAGCGAAGCACCAGCAGGCCGACGCAGCCGTTCTTGCCGGTGGTGGCCACGCTCGGCAGGTCGGCCAGTGACTCCGACAGGCGCCCGGCCATGCGGGGGTGGTAAAGACCGACCTCAGGGTATTCCACGGGCGCGGGCGCCGTGATGCCGCGCAGGGCCTGGCGCGGGCCGCCGGCGTAGCGGCCCACCAGGTGCCGCACCAGGCCGGCGAGGTTGTCCTCGGAGCCGGCCAGCCAGTACTGCATGGCCAGGAAATAGGCGCGCACGTCCTGTGCGGTGCCGGGGATGAAACGCAGGATCTTGGGCAGCCGGCGCAGCATCTTCATCTGCCGCTCGCCGGCGGTGGTGCGGGCCGGGCCGTCGGCCGGCGCCTTGCCGCGCAGGCGCTTGAGGAACTCCAGCGGCGCGCTGCTGGGCGCCGACATGTCGAAGCGCCCCATGCGGGTGAGCCGCGTGACCTCGGAGGCCGACATCAGGCAGACCATGGCGTCGCAGTGCTCGCGGCGCGCCTGCAGTGCGGGCAGCACCGGCAGGAAGTGGTCTTCCATGAAAAGCATGGTGACGATGACCACATCGGCCCGGGCGATGTCGGCCAGGCAGCGCTCCAGCGCCTCGCCCGATTCGCCCCATTCGTCGGCGCAGTGCACGCCCAGGGCGAGCCCGGGGAGCTCGCGCTGCAGGCGCTGGTGCGCGCGCTGGGCGGCCCCCACGCCGTGGCTGTCCATGGTGACCAGCACCACGCGCAGGGGCGTCGCCAGGCCGGCGCGGCCTTCAGCGGCTGAAATGGGCTTTGGCATCGTAGAGGGTGTCCACGGTGATCAGGGGCACGCCACGCTCGCGCGCGAAGGCCTCGGTGTTGCGCCTGGCCTTGCCACGCACGAAGAAGGGAATCTTGCGCAACTCGCTTTCCGCATCTGCACCCCAGGCCACGGTCAACGCGGCCAGGGCCTGGGCGGCGGTCAGCGGTGCCGGCGTGATCACGTGGACAGGGCTTTCTGCCACCGCCGGCGCCGCCCGGGGCAGGGCTTCCTGGGCCTGGGGCTTGAAGCCGCCACCCAGGTGCGAAGGTGCTGCGTCCTCGTGGAATTCGGCGTCGCCGCGGAACATGCCGATGAGGTGCTCCTCCAGGCCCATCATGAGCGGATGGACCCAGGTGTCGAACAGCACGTTGGCGCCTTCCACACCCATCTGCGGCGCATGGCGGGCCGGGAAGTCCTGAACGTGCACTGGCGCGGAGATGACGGCGCAAGGCAGGCCCAGGCGCTTGGCGATGTGCCGCTCCATCTGCGTGCCCAGCACCAGTTCGGGCTGCAGTTCGGCGATGCGCGCCTCCACCTCCAGGTAGTCGTCGGTGATCAGCGGCTCCACGCCGTAGAGCTCGGCGGCAGCGCGCACCTCGCGCGCGAATTCGCGGCTGTAGGTGCCCAGACCCACCACGGTGAAGCCCAGTTCCCGCGCAGCCACACGGGCCGCCGCCACGGCGTGCGAGGCGTCGCCGAAGATGAAGACGCGCTTGCCGGTGAGGTAGGTGGCATCGACCGAGCGGGTGTACCAGTCGGCACGGGAGTCGAGTGCGGCCAGGCACTGCGCCGCGTCGAGGCCCGCCAATTCGGCCACCTCGCGCACGAAGTCGCGCGTGGCGCCCATGCCGATGGGCACGGTGCGCGTGAAGGGCTGGCCGTGCTGGCGCTCGAGCCACAGTGCCGCGGTCTGTGCGGTTTCGGGGTAGAGCACCACGTTGAACTGCGCCTCGGGCAGGCGGGCGAGGTCGGCTGGGGAGGCATCCAGTGGCGCGACCACCCGCACCTCCACGCCCATCTGGGCGAGCAGGCTGCGCACTTCCTTGAGGTCGTCGCGGTGGCGAAAGCCCAGCGCCGTGGGGCCGAGGATGTTGCAGGTGGGCGCACCGGTGTGCGGGGGGCGCGCTGCCTTCTGGGCACCCGGGGCAGCCAAGTGGCGCACGAGTTGGTAGAAGGTCTCGGCGGCACCCCAGTTTTCCTTGCGCTGGTAGGAGGGCAATTCCAGCGCCACCACGGGCACCGGCAGGCCCAGGGCCTTGGCCAGGCCGCCCGGGTCGTCCTGGATCAGCTCGGCCGTGCACGAGGCACCGACCAGCATGGCCTGTGGCTCGAAACGCTCGTAGGCCTGCAGCGCGGCCGTCTTGAACAGCTGCGCGGTGTCGCCACCCAGGTCGCGGGCCTGGAAGGTGGTGT
>CAYVGD010000190.1:0-5750 GCA_964450095.1 uncultured Polaromonas sp. | reverse complement strand
GAGATCGCCGGCATGCCGAAAGAGGCGCCGGCGCTCACCGAGGAAGAGCGCGCCCTCATCGGGCAGTGGTTCCAGCAGGGCGCCTCGGTGAGGTGAATCGGAGCGGACCGCCCCGGGCGGTCCGCTCCACACCCCGCGCATGCCACTGCGCGGCGCCGGAGACAGTCGCGTCGAAGCGGCCGCAGTTTGGCTTTGCCGGCGAGCGAAAACGGGGTCACGAAAACGGGGGCAGAGAAACGGGGGCAGAGTCCGATTTTGCGATTTCGAGAGCCTGATTTCGCCTTCCCCTGCCCTCTCTCCTTTTCGCCGTCCATGCACCTGAGTGATTCGAAGTCAGCGCCCGATTTCGTGGGCACATGCCGTCTCGCTTTTACCCGGTCCCACACCCGAGGACGCTCCACCGCCGACGCAGCGAGCTTGGGGTGTGCCCGGCCGCCTCATGCTGGGGTACCAGAAATCGGCGGCCGGGCACATCCCAAGCTCGCCACGAGACGCTCTGGCAATTTTTTTCTTGGCGTGCCAGCTTTGATTCACAGCCAGGGGCAGGGAGTCGGACCGATTTCTGGTGTGCCAGCGTGAAGCACGGCCCCATGCCCCTCGCTCTGGCGCCCGGGACTCCGCGCGTGGAAACAGCTGCACCCAACCCGTCTTTGATGTTGCATCAAGGCACAGAAAAACAAGAATCGTCGCCAGTGAGCACGCGCGGTTGTACCGCTCCAACGCGAAGCGAAATCAGAATCCGGCCCCAGGAGACAGCAGCCCATTGACTGCACAGCGTGGCTTGAAGCCAAGCTGCAGGCAACGGGGCAACCTTGAAAAGGGGCTTGCTGTCTCGGCAGGTCAGAAGGCGTGTGGTGTGCGGCAGCACAAGTCGCAACCTGGAGCGGGAACCCGGCCACACCCCACAGGCAACGAAGGCCTACGCTGCAGTCGCAGCCAGTTGCAAGGCCAATCGGTTGTGGCGCTCGATCAGGGGCCCCAGGTCCAGCGTGGCCAGTTGACCATCGCGCACCACCACGCGGCCGTGCACGATGGTGTGGCGGGTGGGCGCGCTTGCACACAGCAGCAGGCTGCCAATGGCGTCGTGCACCGCACCGCCCGCCATCGGCAGCGTGTCGATGTCAAAGAGCGCGAGGTCTGCGCAGTAGCCGGGCGTCACTTGCCCGATGTCGTGGCTGCGTCCCAGCACCTGCGCGCCGCCGCGCGTGGCCAGGTGCAGCGCATCGCGCGCGGTCATCTCCAGCGGCGCGGTGTCGCAGCCGAAGACCGTGCGGCCGCCATGCACCTGCGGGGCTTCCAGCGACTTGCGCAGCCGCGCCACCAGCATGGCCTGGCGCGCCTCGTTCACCATGTGCGCCGCGTCGTTGCTGGCACTGCCGTCCACGCCCAGCCCCACCGGTACGCCTGCGGCCAGCATGCGCCGCACCGGCGCGATGCCGCTGGCCAGGCGCATGTTGCTGCAGGGGCAGTGCGCCACACCGGTTCGGGTCGCGGCGAACAGGCTGATGCCTTCGTCGTCGAGCTTGACGCAGTGGGCATGCCACACGTCTTCGCCCACCCAACCCAGGTCCTGTGCGTACTCGGCGGGCGTGCGGTTGAACTTTTCGCGGCTGTAGGCCACATCGTGGTCGTTTTCGGCCAGGTGCGTGTGCAGGCGCACGCCGTGACGCCGGGCGAGTTCGGCCGACAGGCGCATGAGGTCGCGGCTCACGCTGAACGGCGAGCACGGGGCCACGGCCACCTGCGTCATGGCGCCATGGCCGGCGTCATGGAAAGACTCGATGAGGCGCTGGGTGTCCCGCAGGATCGCGTCTTCCTTTTCCACCACCGCATCGGGCGGCAGGCCGCCCTGGCTCTGGCCCACGCTCATGCTGCCGCGCGTGGCCACGAAGCGCATGCCGATGGCGCGCGCGGCCTCGATGCTGTCGTCCAGGCGCACGCCGTTGGGGTAGATGTACAGGTGGTCGCTGCTGGTGGTGCAGCCGCTCATGAGCAACTCGGCCATGGCGACCTGGGTGCTCACCTCGACCGCCTCGGGCGTGAGACCAGCCCAGATCGGGTAAAGCCCGCGCAGCCAGCCGAAGAGCTCGGCGTTCTGGACTGCGGGAATCGCCCGGGTGAGCGATTGGTACATGTGGTGATGGGTGTTCACCATACCAGGCGTGACCACCAGGCGCCGGGCGTCGATCACCTCGTCGGCGTGCTGCAGTTGAGGTGGCAGCAAGGCGTGCGGGCCCACCCACTCGATGCGGTGGTCGCGGATGAAGACCGAAGCCTCGCGCAGTTCCTCGCCGGCGTCGTTCAGGGTGGCCAGGGTGTGGGCCTGGCGGATGAGCAGGGTGGTCATGCGCGCGAATGTAACCCACGCACCTGCACGCACCTGCAAGCACCGGCGCGCCTCAGGTGCAGTCGCTGCGCGCAGCGCGCTTGGACGTCCGGCAGTGCAAACAGCGCCCCGATCGGCGCGCGGATGACAGGGGCCAGATGGCGCCTGCCGGGGCGCCGCCCACGCACTGGGCGCGGGCGACGCAGCCCCGGCTGCGCGCCGTCAATCTGCGGCGATCTTGCGTTCGCGGATCAGCGCGCCGTAACGCCGCGAATCGTCGGCGGCGCGGGCACCGAACTCGGCCGGCGCCAGGGGCAGCGCCTCGCCGCCGATGGAGGCGATGCGGTCCTGGATGGGCCGGGTGGCCAGGATGCGGTTGATCTCGCGGTTCAGGCGGCCCACCAGTTCGGCAGGAGTGCCGGCCGGGGCGTAAAAGCCAAACACGCTGTCTGCATCAAAGTTCTTCAGGCCCGCCTCGTGCAGCGTGGGCACGTCCGGGAACATGGGCGAGCGCTTCATGCTGCCCACGGCCAGCAGCTTGAGCTTGCCGGTGCGCGCGTGCTGCAGTCCGATGCCCGGGTCGAAATGGAAATCGAGCTGGCCGGCCAGCAGGTCCTGCAGCGCCGGTGCCGCGCCACGGTAGGGCACGTGCACGGCAAAGAGGCCCGCCTGCGACTTCATCATCTCGGCGGCCAGGTGCGGGGAGCTGCCATTGCCGGGCGAGCCGAAGGTGAGCCGGCCGGGGTTTTCCTTGCCGTACTTCAGGAATTCGGCCACGGTGTTCACCGGCAACTGCGGCTTGGCCATGAGGTAGACCGCCACGCGGGCCACGGAGGCGACAGGCACCAGGTCCTTGGCCGGATCGAAGGCCATCTTGGGATACAGGTGCGGGTTGATCGAGACCATGCCGCCTGAGCTCAGGAGCAGCGTGTAGCCATCGGCCGGCGCCCGGGCCACCACCTCGCCGCCGATGTTGCCATTGGCACCGGCGCGGTTCTCGATGACCACGGGCTGGCCGATCGCCTCCGACAGGGGCTGCCCGACGGCCCGCGCCAGCGTGTCGGCCGCGCCGCCCGCGGGAAAGTTCACCACCACGCGCAAGGGCTTGGAAGGCCAGGACGGCTGCTGTGCGAGCGCGGGCAAGGCGGCCAGGCCGGCCGCGACAGCGGCCACCGCCAGCAGGCTGCGGCGGGCGGCAAAAAGGTTGCGGGTGGGCTTCATGCGTGTGTCTCCTTGTCGTGGTTGTCGTCGGTGTCGAAGTTGTCGCGGGGGTTGGCGTGGCGTCAGGCCGCTGTCCGGGGCTTGCGGATGAACCGGATCGGCTGCTCGCGCACCGGCCGGGGCGGGGCGCCGTACTGGCGCATGGTGGCATCCAGGGCGGTGCCGGCCTCATCGGCCAGGGCGGCGGTGCGCGCGGCCGCCACAGCCCGGGCGCTGTCTTCCGGGGACGCGCCGCGGGCCAGGTGCTCCAGCACGTGCAGCAGATTGTCCTTGCCGCGCTCGTTGGTGGCGCCGTAGCCCTTGATCAGGCGGCCGCACTGGGCGATTTCGTGGCCCAACGCCCAGTGGCGGCCACAGCCGTCGACCACGCCCTGCAGCCAGCGTTCGATCATGGCCTGCTCCTGCGCATAGCGGCTGCCGCGCGGGCGCAGCCACTTCAGGCCAGCCAGCGCGCGCAGGGCGAGCATGCCGCCCACGCTGTGCGTGCCGACTTTGAGCGGCAGCGCCCAGGGCGACTTGCCAGCCGAGACGCGCCGGCGCTCCCAGGCCATCAGCCGGGACGCCAGGGGCGGCGGCAGCAGGGCGGCGAATTCAGGCACGCCCGGCTTGAAGTGGTCCCAGATGCGCAGCAGGTCTTGCTCGCCGGTTTTGGTCTCGCGGCGCACGCGGTCCCAGCGCGAGGCGCGGCTCTTGAGGTCGGCCACACGCACGATGTCGTCGAACGCCATCCACAGGGCCAGCCAGCGGGCCGCCTCCTGGGTGGCGGCCCAGCCTCGCGCACCGGCCGGGTCGGCCGCGCGCTCGGCCTGCAGCACGCGCAGCAGGCGCTGAACGTAGAGCTTCGCGTAGGCAGGCCCCTGGTAGTCGTTCACGCGGGCATGGGCCAGCGCCAGCAGGCCGTGCAGCGGCTGCGGGAACTGCGCTGCGACATCGGCCGGCAGCGCCTGGTGCGGAACCGGCTCGCCCTCTTCCACCAGCGTGCGCACCAGCGCGGCGCGGGCCTGGTCCTGGGCCACGATGTCATACGCCCGCGCAAAACCGCGCAGGCTGGCGGCGGCCGAGGCGCCGCCCGGGCCGCGCACGACCGCCTCGTACTGCGCGCGGCTGAAGGGGAACAGGCCGCTGGCCGCGATCGCGCCCAGCATCACCGCGCTCACGATCGTGCCGCATTCGCGGGCCAGGGCCGCCATGTCGAACACGTGGTGCTCGCGGCTGAACTGGGCCACCACGCCCAGCAGGCGCTCGGCATCGACGCGGCCGTCGCCCATCTGCATGCGCTCCTGCACGGTCAGCGACCGGCTCGAGGACGTGATGACCCGGGTGCGCTCGGGGCTGCTCATGCCGTGGCCGATCTGGCGCGCCGTCTCCAGCAGTTCAGACGAGACGATGGCGTCCAGGGCGCCCGGCACGGGGTTGAGGCCGAACACCGGGCGGCGCCCGTTGAGCTGCTCCGCGGGGGCGGGAAACACCTCCACGTAGTAGGTGGTGGCGCCTGTGCGCTGCGCCACGCCGGGGATGGAAGTGGCCTGCACCGGGTAGCCGGCCTGGCGGGCAGTCTCCACCAGCCATTCGGTGAGCACGCCGCCGCCTTCGCCACCCAGGGCGCAGACCAGCAGGGTGATGGCGCGGTCGTCTCGGGAATTGTTCATGGACATCGTCGTCTTTCTTCAGGCTGGCTGAAGTGCGCGCACCAGCGCCGCCTGCACGCCGGCCCAGAGGCGCTCGTGCCAGCGCGGGTTCTGCACCACCTCGGCGCGGTAGAAGCTCGGGCACAGGGTGGCGGCATGCGCGTTGGCGCCGCACAAGCCGCAGCCGACGCAGCCGTCGATCACGGTGGCCACGGGATCGACCTTGAGCGGGTCGGGGTTGTCCTTGAGCGTGAGCGTGGGGCAGCCGGACAGCCGGATGCATGCGTGGTCGCCGTTGCAGACGTCCTCGTCGACGCCGTACTTGACGCGCACCACCCGCTCGCCGCGCTTGAGCAGGCCGGCGATCCAGGGCTTGAGCCGGCGCTGGCGTTCGAGCTGGCACTCGCCCTCGGCCACGATGACCTTCAGGCCATCGAAGTCGGAGGTCAGCGCCTGCTTGAGCGTCTCGCGCATTTCCTCGACGTGGTAGGTGTGCACCGTGCGCATCCACTTCACGCCCAGGCCCTTGAGCGTGGACTCGATGGTCTGGTCCGTGTGCGCCAGGCTCTGGCCCG
>CAYVGD010000189.1:0-5774 GCA_964450095.1 uncultured Polaromonas sp. | reverse complement strand
CAGGACGTCTACCGCCTGCAGGGCGTGAAGATCAACGACAAGCACATCGAGGTGATCGTTCGCCAGATGCTGCGCCGCGTCGTGGTCGACAACGTGGGCGACTCCAGCTACATCGCCGGTGAGCAGGTCGAGCGTTCGGCCATCCTGGACACCAACGATGCACTGCGCGCAGACGGCAAGATCCCCGCGACCTACACCAACCTGCTGCTGGGCATCACCAAGGCGTCGCTGTCGACCGACTCGTTCATCTCCGCGGCCTCCTTCCAGGAGACCACCCGCGTGCTCACCGAGGCGGCCATCATGGGCAAGCGCGACGAGCTCCGTGGCCTGAAGGAGAACGTGATCGTCGGCCGCCTGATCCCCGCAGGCACGGGCCTGGCCTACCACGAGGCTCGCAAGGCCAAGGAAGCCATGGACGACGCCGAGCGCCGCGCCATCGCTGACGCCGAAGCGGCCGAACTGCAGGGCGCCGAAAGCAGCGAAGGCGCTGAAAGCCAGGCCTCCTGAGGCTTGCACCCCGGAGGGCTGGCCTGAACCGCTGGCCCCCCGGGACCGCCTCTGTGCGCCCCGCCACCTCCCGGTGCCGGGGCGTTTTCTTTGGGCCGGGCGCTGCGCTACAGTGCGCCCAGCGAGCCGGCCGCCCCTGCACAGGGGGCCTGGCCTCTGGCCCACACGCTACCCCACCCACCCGAGCGTCCATGCCGCCGTCCTGCCCATGAACACCGTGACCTTGCTGCAACTCGTCTTGGCCGCGCTGCTGGTCTGCTGGGCCGTGGGCGCGCACAACCGGCTGGTGCGCCTGAAGAATGCGGTGGGCCAGGCCTTTGTCGCCCTCGAGGCGCACCTGCGCGAGCGCCAGACGCTGCTGTCACGGCTGCTGGAGGGTGAGCCACGCCCTGAGCCCGAGCTTCATGCCCAGTTCGCCCTGGCCTGCCGCGCCGTGCAGTCGGCCCTGGAACAGAGCCGCCAGCGTCCCTCGGGCGGGCCCGAAGCCCAGGCCCTGCAGGCTGCTGAGCACCAGCTCGACCAGCGCCTGGCGCAGCTGTGGCAGTCACCGGCGGTCCGCGAAGCCGTGGCCCAGGAGGGCAGCCTGCGGGAGCTGGTGCTGGAACTGGCCCGACTGGACGACCGCACCGACCTCGTGGCCCAGCCTTACAACCAGGCCGTGGTCGCCTTCAATGAAGCGGTGCAGGAGTTCCCCGCCTGGCTGGTGGCACGGTTGGCCGGGCTCAAGCCGCTGCCTGGGCTGAACTTCGGCGAACACGTGGCTGCGCGCCAGGCCGCCCGTCCCATGATGGTGGGCCGCCGCGAAGGCGATCCGCCGGCGGCCAGCGGCTTATAACGCTCGCTCATATCAACAGAACGCACTTTCAGAGATGCAGCGCTATAGTTCGCGCTCTGCGTTCGGCCTGGCGCCGACCGAGCCACCGGAGCCTGCCAGGGCAGGCCGCATCGAAGCAACCGCACCAGGAGACTTGTCATGATCCACCGCATCGGGGCCGCGCTGGCCCTTGCCACCTGCGCATCGCTGGCGCAGGCCCAAGCACCGCAGGAAGCGCTCTACGTCAAGAGCCTGGCGGCCACCTGCGCCAACTGCCACGGCACCGCAGGCCAGGCAGTTGCGGGCTCGGCCAACGTGACCCTGGCGGGCATGGACCGCGACTACATCGTCACGCAGATGAAGGCATTCAAGAGTGGCGCGCGCCCGGCCACCATCATGCACCAGCTGTCCAAGGGCTACACCGATGCCCAGATCGAGACGATCGCCGCCTACTTCGCGGCCCAGAAGAAATAAGGAGTCCGACATGAGCTCGAAACTTTCGCGCCGCTCGGTGCTGCACAGCGCCGCTGCCCTGAGCCTGCTGGGCCTGACCGGCTGCGCCACCACGGCCTCCATCCCGTCGCGCGCCAAGGTGGTCGTCATCGGCGGCGGCTATGGCGGCGCCACCGCTGCCAAGTACGTGCGCTGGCTGTCGGACTACAAGATCGATGTGGTGCTGATCGAGCCGCAGGAAGCCTTCGTTTCCTGCCCCATCTCGAACCTGGTGGTCTCGGGCAGCAAGCAGATGAGCGACATCACCACGCCCTACACGGCGCTCAACCGCCGCCACGGCGTGACTGTGGTGCGCGACCGCGCACAGAGCATCGACGCGCGCGCCAAGACGGTCACGCTGGCCAACGGCCCCGTCATTGGCTACGACAAGCTGGTGGTCTCGCCCGGCGTGGACCTGATGTTCTCCAGCATCGAGGGCCTTCAGCAGGCGCACAACGACGGCCAGATCCTGCAGGCCTGGAAGGCCGGCTCCGAGACGATGGCGCTGCGCCGCCAGCTCGAGGCCATGCCCGACGGTGGTGTGTTCGCCATCACCATTCCCGAGCAGCCCTACCGCTGCCCACCCGGCCCGTACGAGCGCGCCTCGGTGGTGGCGGGCTACTTCAAGGCCAACAAGCCGCGCAGCAAGGTGCTCATCCTCGATGCCAACCAGGACGTGATCTCCAAGGGAGCGCTGTTCAAGAAGGTCTGGGCCGAGCAGTACATGGGCATCATCGAATACCGCCCGCAGCACCGCGTCACGGCGGTCGACGGCCGTGCGCGCCTGGTCAAGTTCGACGTGCAGGAGGACCTCAAGGCCGACGTGCTCAATGTGCTGCCGCCCATGCGCGCAGGTGCGATCGCCGCGCAGGCCGGCCTGAACAACCTGGCCAACAACCGCTGGTGCGGTGTGAACTACCTGAACTTCGAGTCGCAGGTGGCCAAGGACGTGCACGTGCTGGGCGATGCCATCCAGATCGCCCCGGGCATGCCCAAGAGCGGCCACATGGCCAACAGCCATGCCAAGGTGGCGGCTGCCGCCATCGTGGCCGAGCTCTCGGGCTGGTCGATCAATCCGCAGCCCATGCTCACCAACACCTGCTACAGCTTCGTCGACCCCAAGACGTCCATCCACGTGGCCAGCGTGCATGAGTACGTGGCGGCCGAGAAGACCTTCAAGACCGTGGCAGGCTCCGGTGGCGTGAGCGCCGCGCCTTCCGAGCTCGAGGGCGTGTACGCCCTGAGCTGGGCGGCCAACATCTGGGCCGATACTCTGGCCTGAAGCACCGCCCGGGCCGCCTGCCCACGCAGGCGGCCCTTTTGCAACGAGGGCGTCGCCGGCCTCCACACGCCCCATGACCCCTTCCTCTCCCGCGCCTTTGTGGCGACAACTGCAAGCCGCCGCCGGCGTGGTGGCAGCAGTGCGCGCCGGCCGCTCGACCACGCAGTCGCTGGACCGCCTGGAGCCTGCGCTGCGGCCCGGGGCACAAGCCCTGTCTTTTCATGCGCTTCGCTGGCTGGGCTTGGCCCAGGCGCTGCGCGCCCAACTGGCCCGCCGACCGCCCGCACCCGAGGTCGATGCGCTGCTGTGCACGGCGCTCGCGCTGGCCGCCAGCCCCAGCGAGGCCCAGGGCGCCGAGTACGCAGAGCACACGCTGGTCAGCCAGGCGGTGGAGGCGGCCAAGCAGTCGCCGGCCACGCGCCACCAGGCCAGCTTCATCAACGGTTGCCTGCGGCGCTTCCTGCGCGAGCGCGAAAGCCTCCTGGCCGCGGCCCGCCAACTGCCTGAGGGGCGGTGGAGCCACCCGGGGTGGTGGGTGGAGCGGTTGCGCCGCGACCACCCGCACCGCTGGCAGGCGGTGCTCGAGGTGGCCAACACCCGGGCGCCCCTGACGCTGCGCATCAACACCAGGCGCACCGATCGCCCGACCTACCTCGCCGCCCTCCAGGCCCAGGGCCTGGCCGCCCACGCGGTGGGCGCCCACGGCCTGATGCTGGAGCGCTCGGTCCCCGTGCCTTCGCTGCCCGGCTATGCCGAAGGCTGGTTCTCGGTGCAGGACGCCGGCGCCCAGCTCGCGGCACCCCTGCTGCTGGGGGCCCTGGCGCCAGCCGCCGGCCGGCCCTGGCGCGTGCTGGACGCCTGCGCCGCCCCCGGCGGCAAGACCGCGCACCTGCTGGAGCTGTCCGATGCCCAGGTGCTGGCCCTGGACGTCGACGCCCAGCGGTGCCAGCGCATCGAGGCCAACCTGGCCCGCCTGGGGCTGAGTGCCCAGCTGCGCGCCGCCGACGCGGCCGATACCGGCGCCTGGTGGGACGGGCAGCTTTTCGATGGTGTCCTGCTCGATGCGCCCTGCACAGCCTCGGGCATCACGCGCCGCCATCCCGATGTGCGCTGGCTGCGCCGGCCGGGCGATGTGGCGCAGCTGGCCGCGCAGCAGGCCCGCCTGCTGCAGGCGCTTTGGCCGCTCCTGGCGCCGGGGGGCGCCCTGCTGTATTGCACTTGCTCGGTGTTCAAGGCCGAGGGGCACGAGCAGATCCAAGCGTTTCTTGCACGCCACACCGACGCCCAATCCTTGCCCGCTCCCGGCCATTTGCTGCCCGCCGTCGGGGGCACTTCGGTGCAGTTGCAAGACAATGCCAGCGGTGAGCAAGACGGTTTTTTCTACGCGCTGCTTCGCAAGAGCGGCGGCTGACGCCCTGGTTCCGCTTGCGCGGCGCCTGCGCGCGTGGGGCGCGTCGGTGTCAGCCGTGCTCCTGGTCGCCCTGCACGTCCAGGTCGCCGGTGCGGCCGAGTTGTCGTCGCTGCGCACCGAGCGCGGCGACGACGGCATTTACCTGAGCGCGCAGGTCGAGTTCGAAATCCCCGCGGTGGTCGAAGACGCGCTGCTCAAGGGCATTGCCCTCATCTTCGTGGCCGAGGCCGAAATCCTGCGGGAGCGCTGGTACTGGACCAACAAGCGCGTGGCCGCCTCTTCCCGCAGCCTGCGGCTGGCGTTCCAGCCCCTGACCCGCCGCTGGCGCGTGAGCCTGGGGCTGGACAACGGGGGCGGCCGCGTGGCCCTGGTGCAGAACTTCGAGAGCCTGGCCGAGGCCAAGGCCGCGATCCAGCGTATCTCGCGCTGGAAAATCGCCGAGCCCGGCGATGTCGATGGCAGTGCCCACCTGCTGAGTTTTCGCTTCCGGCTCGACCTGGGGCAGTTGCCGCGGCCTTTCCAGATCGGCGTGGCCGGCCAGCGGGAGTGGCAGATCCAGCTCGAGCGCACCCAGCCGCTGAGGCTGGAAAAGCGCACCGCCGAACTGGCCCTGGCCGACGAACGATGAAACCTGCCGCCTCCCTGGACCTGCCAGCGCCGCCACGCCGTGGCCGCGCATTGCGCTGGGCCCTGGGCGTGGGGCTGGGTGTGGCCGCCGCCCTGGCGCTGGTGTTGCTTTTCATGCTGGCCCAGGCGACGGGCAACCGCGAGCTCTACGAGCGCTATTACGCGGTGCTGTTCGTGATGAACGTGGCCCTGGCCTCTTTGCTGCTGGCGGTCATCGTCTGGCTGGTGGCGCGCATGGCCGTGAGGCTGCGCCAGGGCAAGTTCGGCAGCCGGCTGCTGGTCAAGCTGGCGGCCATCTTCGGCCTGGTGGGCCTGGTGCCGGGCCTGATGATCTACGTGGTGTCCTACCAGTTCGTCACCCGCTCCATCGAAAGCTGGTTCGACGTGCGGGTGGAGACGGCGCTCAGCGCCGGCCTGCAGCTCGGGCGCGGCACGCTCGAGCGCATGGCGGCCGACCTGGGCGCGCGCACCCGCAGCGCCGCCTTCCAGGTGGCCGATGCGGCCGATGGCGGCACCAGCCTCACGCTCGAACGCATCCGCGAGCAGCAGCGCGTGCGCGAGGTCACGCTCTGGAGCGCGTCGGGCCAGCTCTTGGCCAGCGCCTCCGAGGACCGCGTGCTGCTGGCCCAGCCCGAGCGGCC
>CAYVGD010000188.1:0-5788 GCA_964450095.1 uncultured Polaromonas sp. | reverse complement strand
CCTGCTTCTACACCGAAGACCATTACGCGAGTTTTCGCCGGATCGTGAAATGAAGCCACGGTCAGGCCACCGTTTCGATTTTTTATAACTTGGGCTTGAGCTTTTCCATGGAAAAAGACGCGAAGATGGACATTCCACTTCGTACTGTGCGGCAAAACATCGTGCAATCCATTCGCGCTTTTCGCGTGTCGGACCTGCAGGATGCGGCCACCTCGCTCGGCCATCACTTCCTGTATGCCAATCTGGCCAACGCCCAGAGCAAGCAGGATGTGCTGGACATGATTGCGGCGCAGTACACCTTCCCGGCACATTTCGGCAAGAACTTCGATGCGCTGTACGACTGCATGACCGACCTGGTGCACAAGTCGGGTCAGCAGCCGGGGTTCATCGTGGTGCTGGAGCACATCCCTGCGAACGCCAAGTTCGACAAGGAAGCGCGTGAACAGCTGCTCGACATCTTCCGCGACGCCGCAGACTACTGGGCGGACCGAAAGATACCGTTCAGATGTTTCTATTCTTTTCTGTAGCCCGTTCCCCGGAAAATGGCCAGGGGGAACGGGCGAATGAGGCCCCGCAAGCAAATGAAGAAGGCGCTGAGCCGATGCCGACCGACAAGCTGGTCGACGTCTCTCCGCTGGCGCTGCGCATGAGCAGCCCCTTCAACGCAGGTTATTGGCTCGCAGCCGCCTGACCGCTTGCATCCAGACCCTTCGGGGTCTTTGGCAAACACAAAGCCCGTCCACGCGACGGGCTTTGCCGTTTCTGACCCTTGCATTTTCTGGCGTGGCGGGTGCCCGGAAGCCAGGCCCGTTCAGGTCGCGCCTTGCCGGCGCCTTTACGGGCTGTGCCCCCTCAGAGCGCCTGGGCGAGGGCCACGTACTCGGCCACCGGCACCTCCTCGGCGCGGCGCTGGGTGTCGAAGTGGCCGCTGAAGCTGCGGCCCTCCAGCCAGCGGCCCAGCGTGTGGCGCAGCAGCTTGCGACGCTGGCTGAAGGCCACCTGGACCAGTTCGCCCAGCAGCGCCGGATCGACCAGGGCCGGCTCGCCATGGGGAACCATGCGCACCACGGCGCTGTCCACGCGCGGCGGCGGATCAAAGCTGTGCGGCGGCACGAACAGCACGTTCTCCATCGCATAGCGCCACTGCAGCATCACGGACAAGCGGCTGTAGTCGCTCGTGCCCGGCGCGGCCACCATGCGGTCAATCACTTCCTTTTGGAGCATGAAGTGCTGGTCCTGCACCTGCGCGGCCACGGGCAGCAGGTGAAACAGGATGGGTGTGGAGATGTTGTAGGGCAGGTTGCCCGCGATGCGCAGGCGCGGCACGCCCAGGCGTTCGGCCAGGGCTGCGAAGTCCACGTTCAGCACATCGGATTCGACCACCTCGAGCTGGCCGTGCTGGCGCAGCCGCGCGGCCAGGTCCCGGTCGAGTTCGATCACGGTCAACCGGCCGCAGCGCTCCACCAGGGGCTGCGTGAGCGCGGCCAGCCCTGGCCCGATCTCCACGAGCGGCTCGCCGGGCCGCGGGTCGATGGCGCGCACGATGGCATCGATGATGCCGCTGTCGGTGAGGAAGTGCTGCCCGAAGCGCTTGCGCGCGATGTGCTTCAAGAAAAGGCTCCGGTCTGCTTCAGCGCGGCGGCTCGCGGTATTCCACATAGGCCCGGCCGCGCACGTCCTGCAGGAAGTTGCGCAGTGCCTCTTCTGCCTTTTGCTCGCGCACCTCGCGCCGGGCCAAGTCGCGCCGCTCGCGCTCGGTCAGCGGCACCTCGCGGCGCTCGATCACCTGGATCAGGTGCAGCCCGAAGCGCGAGAGCAGCGGCGCTGACAGCTCGCCCGGCTTGAGCGCGTCCATCACCTGCTCGAACTCGGGCACGAACATGCCGGGCGAGGCCCACCCAAGGTCGCCACCGCTGCGGGCCGAGCCGTCCTCGCTGAAGTCGCGGGCCAGCTGCGCGAAATCCGCCTGGCCCGCCTCCACGCGGCGCTTGAATTCGGCCAGCCGCTGCCGAGCCTGGGCTTCGTTCAGGCGCGGACTGGGCTTGAGCAGGATGTGGCGCGCGCGGGTCTGAACCACCACGTCCTGGGCCTCGTCGGCCTGGCGCTTTTCCACGAGCTTGAGCAGGTGAAATCCAGCGCCGCTGCGCACCGGGCCGGCGACGCCGCCCACCGCCAGCGTGCGCGTGGCCTCGATGAACAGCGGCGGATAGCGCTCGGCGCTTCGCAGGCCCAGCTGGCCACCGTTGCTGCGGTCGGAGGACTGCGAGAACTCGCGCGCCAGCTGCGCGAAATCGGCGCCGGCGTCGAGCCGCTGGCGCAGCTGCCGGGCCCAGGCTTCAAGCTGGGCCACCTGCTCGGCACTGGCGTTGTCGGGCACGGCCACCAGAATCTGCGCGATGTTCACTTCGGCAGGCGTCGCGGCCACTTCGCGCTTGCGCTCGGCCAGGAAGCGGTCGACATCCTGCTCGCTCACCCGCACGCGGCCTTCGACCTCGCGCTCGCGCAGCCGCCCCATGAGGATTTCATCGCGCATTTCACGCCGGAACCGCTCCAGGGTCATGCCGTCGGCGGCCAGGCGCTGCTGCAGCTGGGGCACGCTCATCTGGTTCTGGCGGGCCACGTTCTCCATCGCCTGGTCCACGGCTGCGTCGTCGGCGCGCAGGCCGGCCGCAAGCGCGGCCTGCACCTGGGCGCGCTCGCTGATCATGCGGTCGAGCACCAGGCGCGCGAACTCGGCGCGCGGCGGCACGGGCTGGCCCTGGCGGGCCAGCTGCGGCGCCAGGCGCTCCATGCGCGCCAGCACCTCGCGGTTGGTGATGGGCTCGGAGTTGACCACCGCCACGATGTGGTCGGCCTGCACCGCGGTCACCGAGGCCGCAGGCTGCGCGCCCTGCGCCAGGGCCTGCACCGGCAGCGCCACGACCAGCACGCCCAGGCGCAGCAGCCGGGGGGCAAGCGCGAACGAAGACAAGGGAAGGTGCTTATTCATAGTTGGTGAAACGGCTGGGCATGCTGACCTGGTCGCGCAGCATCTGGTAGCGTGGGATCTGGTTGCGCAGCGTCGTCAGCGGATTGTTGCCGATGCGCGAGAGACCGATGAATTCGAGCTGGAACATGATCTGCGTGTTGGCCGTGGCCAGGCCCAGCGTGGAGCGCTGCAGCACCAGGCGGCCGATCCAGCAGCAGCCGTCGTATTCCACGCCGAGCACGCCATCGACCAGGCGCCGGTCCAGCATGCTGTAGTTGAGCCGGCCCACGCTGTACCAGCGCCGCCCGCCCAGGCCACGGCCCGGGCCCAGGTCCTGGCCGCGGTCGCCCCAGAGGTCGTTGATCGGCCACTGCCAGCCCACGTCCAGCTGCTGGCTGCCGGTGGCGGTGGGCGTGAGCGGCTGCTGCCGGCGGAAGGCAGCGGTCAGCACCCGGTAGGGCGTGGGCGTGTAGCGCGCGCCCACGGCCGTGCGGCGCGACTCGCCCAGCTCCGGGCTGTACTGCGTGAACACATTGGCCGACCACTCGCGCGTCCAGTTCACCGTGGCGCCCAGCAGCAAGTCGCTCAGGCGCTCGGCGTTGACCGGTGGCGGCTGGCCGCCGAGCGTCACGCGCTGGTCGGCAAAGCGCACCCGCTGGGCCACGCCCAGGCGCAGGCGGTCGGCGCCGGTGTCCGCATCGAGCAGCCGTGAGGTCACGCCCAGCGTGAGCAGGTTGGCATCGGCGATGCGGTCATTGCCCAGGAAGGTGTTCTCGGTGAAGAGGCTTGCGAAGGTGAAGCCGCTTTCGGCGCTGTCGTAATTGGGCAGGCGGGTCTGGTCGCGAAACGGCGTGTACACGTAGAAAGCCCGCGGCTCCAGGGTCTGCACGAAGCGGCTGCCCAGAAAGCGCGCATCGCGCTCGAACTGCAGGCCGCTGTCGAGGCTGAAGGTGGGCACCAGCCGGCTGGCCGTGGTGGTGCCACGCCACTCCTCGGTGAAGTTGTACTGCGTGGCATGCAGCTGCACCCGGGGCGTGACGTAGGCCGCAGGCGTCGCCCAGGAGCGGCTGATTTGCAGGCGCGTCACCAGGCGGTCTGCGTTGGTCTGCGACGTCAGCCGCCGCAGCGCCTGAAAGCGCGTGAAGTCGGTGTCGACCGCGCCCTCTATGCCGGTGAGCCCGCCCAGGCTGCGGTCGGTGAGCCCGTAGCGCGCCGTGATCTGCGGCAGGCGGTCGTAGGGCGGCGTGATCACCGAGTCGGGGGTCTGCTGCGTCTGCCAGGAAAGCGCCCGAAAACCCAGGGCCCAGGGTCCGCGTCCCCACGAAACCACGGCATCGGCCGGCAGCAGGCGCTGCGTGAGCTGGCGGTTGGGCTGGCGCGGAAAGTCGCGCCAGTAGCTGCCGTCGCTCACGCGGTTGAGGTTCAGGCTGTAGGACAGCCCGCCGCCGGCCACGGGGGCCGTCGCGCGGCCGCTGTGCAGCATCGAATACGACCAGCGGTCTTCGCCGGTGATGTTGTCGTTGGGCAGGTACTGCGAGCGAAAAAGGCCCTGGTAATTGCGCTCCAGGTAGCGGAACTCGGTGCCCAGGTCCAGGCCGCGCTTGCTGCGCAGCATGGGCGAGATGGTGGCGTCGCGGTTGGGCGCGATGTCCAGGTAGTAGGGCACCAGCAGGCTGAAGCCGCTGGTGGTGTCCAGGAAATAGGACGGCGGCAGAAAGCCGGACTTGCGCTTGTCGCTCAGGGGAAAGCTCAGGCTGCCGCCCCAGGCCAGGATGGGCACGTCCTTGAAGCGCAGCACGGGCTTGCGCACGGTGCCCGTCTCGGTCTGCATGTCGAAGTCGAAGGACTGGCCGGTGAGCTCCCAGGCCGGCGGGGTGTTCCAGGTGGCCTCGTCGTTGCGGTCACAGGAGGTGTAGCTGGCCCCGACCGCGCGAAAGCGCTGCTCGCCCAGGAATTCGATGCGGCGGGCCTCGCCGTTGCCGCCATTGCGCAGGCGGTAGCGCGGCTGGGTGAAAAAGCCCTCGACGGTGTCGAGCTGCAGCTCGAGCTCGGTGCCCACGAACACGTTGCCGCCGGTCTGCACCCGCACCTGGCCCTGGCTGGTGAGCAGCTGCGTGCCCGCCTCGATCTCCAGGCGGTCCGCGCGGATGGCGGTGTCCGACCGCCGCACCTCGGCATTGCCCTCGATCACGGTCTGCACATCGGGCTGCCCGCTCACCCGGCGCCCGAACACGAAGGTGGGCGATGCACGTTTGTCGGCAGGCAGGGACTCCGAGAGCTGCGGCGACGCCTGGAGCCGGGGCGCGGGCAGCACGGCCGAAGGCGGTGCTGCGTCCGTGGCGGGCCGCGCGGCACCGGGCAGGGTCGGCTGCGCCGACACCTGCGCATGGGCCCAGCCCGAAGCGCAGGCACAGGCGCCGATCAGGATGCGCGCGCCAGCCGGAAGGAGAAAACGCAAGCGTGGCGCCGAGCGCATCGTGAAATGTGAGATAAAACCCGGTGTCGAATCTGCTGGATTATCCACGAGCCCCCATGTCGTCCTCCCCCCTGCCCTCCCCCGCAGGCGCCCCAGCCGAAGGTGGCGCAGCCCACCCCGGCAGCGCGTTTGCCCAGCCCGCCGTGGCCTGGGCCGACCCGCAGCGCGGCGCGGCGTTCCACACCTGGCTGCACCACCTGGCCGCAGCCCACGCGCTGCAGCCCGAAAGCCTGCGCCTGGCCTCGGCCGATGCGAGCTTTCGGCGCTACCTGCGCGTGGACAACGCCGCCGGCGCCAGCCTCATCGTGATGGATGCGCCGCCCGACAAGGAAGACTGCCGGCCC
>CAYVGD010000187.1:0-5802 GCA_964450095.1 uncultured Polaromonas sp. | reverse complement strand
GCTTTCGCCTCTTGGGGAAATGTACAAGGACGGCGTGGACCTCTCCACCATCCAGTGGGCTGCGCACTGACCGCGGTTGCGGCCGTCGGAAGAGTGGAACGGGCGCCGCGAAAGCGCCGCCCAGAGCATGAGGAGTTGAAAAATGGCATACAGCGACAAAGTGGTCGACCACTATGAAAACCCCCGCAACGTGGGTTCCTTCGACAAGGGCGACGAAACCGTCGGCACCGGCATGGTGGGCGCTCCCGCCTGCGGTGACGTGATGAAGCTGCAGATCAAGGTCAACCCGCAAACCGGCGTGATCGAAGATGCGCGCTTCAAGACCTACGGCTGCGGCTCCGCCATCGCCTCCAGCTCCCTGGTGACCGAATGGGTCAAGGGCAAGACACTGGATGAGGCAGCATCCATCAAGAACAGCGCCATTGCCGAAGAGCTGGCGCTGCCGCCGGTCAAGATTCATTGCTCCATCCTGGCGGAAGACGCCATCAAGGCCGCCGTCAACGACTACAAGCAGCGCCACGGCCAGCAGGCCTCCTGAGCCCGCATGCCTGAAGCGACAGATGCGATGGAGCTTGTTCCCATGTCTGTGACCCTCACCGATGCCGCCGCGCGCCACGTCACCCGCTACATCGCCAAGCGGGGACGCGGCATCGGCATCCGGCTGGGCGTGAAGACCACCGGTTGCTCGGGCCTGGCCTACAAACTGGAATATGCCGACGAGGCCGCGCCCGAGGACGTGATCTTCGAAAACAATGGCGTGAAGATCCTGGTGGACCCCAAGAGCATGGCCTACATCGAAGGCACCGAGCTGGACTTCGTCCGCGAGGGCTTGAATGAGGGCTTCAAATTCAACAACCCGAACGAGCGCGACCGCTGCGGCTGCGGCGAGAGCTTCCGTGTCTGACAAGGCAACAGCCTGGCACCGGGTCCCATGAAGCTGCAATCCACCGACTTCGAGCTTTTCGGCGTGCCCGAGCGCTTCGCGCAGGACCGTGCGCAATTGGACGCCCGCTGGAAGGACCTGCAGCGACATGCGCACCCGGACCGTTTCGCCTCTGAAGGCGCATCCGCCCAGCGCCTGGCCACGCAGTGGTCGGTGCGCATCAACGAGGCCTACCAGCGGCTGAAGGATCCCCTCCAGCGGGCGGCCTACCTGTGCGAGCTGCGCGGTGCGCCCATCCGTGCGCAGGACAACACGGCCATGCCCACCTCCTTCCTGATGCAGCAGATGGCCTGGCGCGAGGCGCTGCAGGACGCGGGCGACACGGCCGCGCTCGAAGCCTTGGCTGCGGAGACCCAGTCGGCACGCAGCGCCTTGCTGCAAGAGATCGAGCGTCAGCTCGACCAGTCGAGCGACACGACGGGCGCTGCGCAAAACGTGCGCTGCATGATGTTCATCGAGCGGTTTGCCCTGGAAGTGGAAGACCGCCTCGATCGCGTCTCGGCCTGAGTCTGCAGGAGGGGCATGCAGCCCCTGCGACAATGTGCATTCTTACTTTTGACGGGCCTGGCGTCTGACGAACCCGCGGTCGTCGGCACCGGCTTCTCTCATTCGCGACTCTTTACTGCATGGCACTTCTACAGATTTCCGAGCCCGGTCAGGCCCCCGACCCGCACCAGCGGCGCATCGGCATCGGCATCGACCTCGGCACCACGCATTCCCTGGTGGCGGCCGTTCGCCACGGCGTGGCGGAGTGCCTGCCGGATGCGCAGGGCCGGGTGATCCTGCCCAGCGTGGTGCGTTACCTGGAGGGTGGTGGCCGGGAGATCGGCTTCGACGCGCTGGCGGCCCAGGTGCAGGACCCGCACAACACCATTGCCTCGGTCAAACGCCTGATGGGGCGGGGACGGGCCGATGTGCAGGTCAAGCTGCCGTTCACACTGGTCGACAAGCCTGGCATGGTGGCCATCCAGACCCGGGCGGGCGAGAAAAGCCCCGTGGAGGTCAGTGCAGACATCCTGGCCACGCTGCGTTACCGTGCGGAAGACAGCTTCAATGCCGACATCGACGGCGCAGTCATCACCGTGCCGGCGTACTTCGACGACGCCCAGCGCCAGGCTACCAAGGACGCGGCACAGCTTGCGGGCCTGAACGTGCTGCGCCTCATCAACGAGCCCACGGCCGCAGCCATTGCCTACGGCCTCGACAACCACAGCGAGGGCCTGTTTGCGGTCTACGACCTGGGCGGCGGCACATTCGACATTTCCATCCTGCGCCTGGCGCGCGGGGTGTTCGAAGTGGTGGCCACCGGCGGTGACTCCGCGCTGGGTGGGGACGACTATGACCGCGCCGTGGGCGACTGGCTGCTGGCGCGCGCAGGCATCTCGGGCGATGGCCTGAGTGCGGCAGCTCGTGCCGACCTGATGCTTCATGCGCGCCGCGCGAAGGAGGCGTTGAGCGGGCAGGAAGCCGCCCATCTTTCCCTCCAGCTCGACGGGCAGCCCGTCGTCGCCACCGTGGATCGGGCCACCTTGGCACAGGTGACCGCGGGCCTGACCACCCGCACCATGGCTGCGGTGCGCCGCGCGCTGCGCGACGCGCGGCTCGACAAGGACGAGGTGCAGGGCGTGGTGATGGTGGGCGGCTCCACACGCATGCCGGTGGTGCAGGAGGCGGTGCGCAGCTTCTTCGGGCGCGAGCCGCTGACCAACCTCAACCCTGACGAAGTCGTGGCCCTGGGTGCAGCCATTTCCGCCAACCAGCTGGTGGGCAACCGCGGCGGCGACGACATGCTGCTGCTCGACGTCATTCCGCTGTCGCTGGGCATCGAGACCATGGGCGGCCTTGTCGAGCGCATCGTGCCCCGCAACCAGACCATCCCCACGGCCATGGCGCAGGACTTCACCACCTACAAGGACGGGCAGACCGCCCTGGCCGTCCATGTGGTGCAGGGCGAGCGCGACCTGGTGGCCGACTGCCGCAGCCTCGCACGCTTTGAGCTGCGCGGCATACCGCCCATGGCCGCAGGTGCCGCACGCATCCGCGTGACCTTCACGGTCGATGCCGACGGCCTGCTCACCGTGACCGCCCGTGAGCAAGCCAGCGGTGTGGAGGCGCACATCGACGTCAAGCCTTCCTACGGTCTGGCCGACGAAGACATTGCCCGCATGCTGCAGGAAAGCTTTTCAACCGCCCAGCAGGACATGCAGGCCCGGGCTCTGGCCGAGGCGCAGGTCGATGCAGACCGCATGCTGCTGGCCACGCAAAGCGCCATCGAGCAGGACGGCGAACTGCTCACCGCGGCAGAGCACCAGCAGATCAGCGCGCTCATGGATGCACTGCGCCAAGCGCGCCAGCAAGGCGACGCGGCCACCGTCGAGGCTGCCACCCAGGCCCTGGCTCAGGGCACCGAGGCGTTTGCGGCCCAGCGCATGAACAAAGGCATCCAGCAGGCCCTGGCCGGCAAGAACATCGAGGCCCTTTAAAGCATGCCCATCATCAAGATCCTGCCCCATCCCGAGTACTGTCCGCAGGGCGCGCAGATCAGCGCGCCAGCCGGCACCTCGATCTGCGAAGCCCTGCTCGACCACGACATCAAGATTGAGCATGCGTGTGACATGAGCTGCGCCTGCACCACCTGCCATGTGGTGGTGCGCGAGGGGTACCCCTCGCTCAACGAGCCCGACGAGAACGAGGAAGACCTGCTCGACCGCGCCTGGGGCCTGGAGCCCCAGTCACGCCTGAGCTGCCAGGCCATCCTCGCGCAGCAGGACGTGACGGTGGAGATTCCCAAATACTCCATCAACCACGCCAAGGAAAACCACTGAGCCTAGCGCGCGGTGCGGCAGCGAGAAGCCTCTCACTCACCGCGGCATGAAGAGCCCTGAGCGGGGCTCCAGACACGCCAGCAGGGCAGGGGGCGCCTGCGGTGCCCGCTGCGCCAGGTGCCTGCGGATCAGCGGCGACGGCCGCCAGGGCTCGGTGCTGCCGCTCCAGATCGCGCCTTCCACCACCCGGGCTTCACCGGACTCCAGCCGCAGCAGCACCACCGCGGGGCTGAGCACCTCAAACGCCACCTCCGCCAGCAGCCAATCGCCCTGGCGGCGAAGCTGCAGCAGGCGGGCGCTGGCCGAGTCCGGCGGACTGAAACCCTGCAGCGTCGCCAAGGCCTTGCGGTGCGTGGCGTCTTCCGCCCCCAGCGCATGGATCCCCCGGCAGGAGCGGGCCAGAACCGTCCAGCGGTCCTCCAGCCACCCGAGCGGGTCGTGCAGTTGCCCCTGCGCCGCGACAAAACGCCGCCCGTCCACCTTCGGCAGGTCCACGTGCGCGTTGAGCACCCCCAGGGTGGTCACGAGCAGCAAGGTGAGGGCCACGTGCTTCTTCATCGCAGGCGAGTATTCCACGGCCGCGCCTGAGGCGCCGAACGATAATCCGGCCATGCGTCAAATCGTTCTGGACACAGAAACCACGGGCCTGTCGGCCGAAAGCGGCGACCGCATCATCGAGATCGGCTGCGTCGAACTGGTGGGCCGAAAGCTCACGGGCAACAACAAGCACTTCTACCTGAACCCCGAACGCGACAGCCACGAAGACGCGCTCAAGGTTCACGGCATCAGCAACGAGTTCCTCAAAGACAAGCCCAAGTTCAAGGAAGTCGCCGACGACCTGCTGGCTTACCTGCGGGGGGCCGAGATCATCATCCACAACGCGCCGTTCGACGTGGGCTTTCTCAACAAGGAACTCGAGCTCATCGGCAGGCCGCCGTTCAAGACCTTCATCAGCGGTGTCATCGACAGCTTGGTGCTGGCCAAGGAAATGTTTCCGGGCAAGCGCAACTCGCTCGACGCACTGTGCGACCGCCTGGAGGTCGACAACTCCGGCCGCACCTTCCACGGCGCCTTGCTGGACGCCGAATTGCTGGCCGACGTCTACATCAACCTCACCCGCGGCCAGAACAGCCTGTCCATGGAAGTCGACGATGGCGCGGGCGCCCAGCAGACCTTCCAGCGCGTGGACCTCAGCACCTTCGAACTGCCGGTGGTCGCAGCCAATCCCTCGGAGTTGTCCGCCCACGAAGCCTTGCTCGATGGATTGGACAAAGCCAGCAAGGGCCGGACCCTGTGGCGCGCAGCGCTGGTGGCCGTCAGCTGATCTTTTGTGCTCTAGAGGGCAGGAACACACCGAAAGCACGCTATACTTGAGGCTTCGGGCGATTAGCTCAGCGGTAGAGCACTGCATTCACACTGCAGGGGTCACATGTTCGATCCATGTATCGCCCACCACCCAACACCTAAAAAGGCCTGTGATCTCTCACAGGCCTTTTTGCTTTTCAGATCCTGAGGCCACCATCGCACGGCGGCGCTTGGTCAGCGAGCCAGTTGGTTCAGCTCCATGATGGGCAGCAGCACGGCCAAGACGATGAGCATCACCACGCCGCCCATGGCCACGATCAGCAGCGGCTCGAGCAGCGTGGCCAGGCGCATGGCTCGGCGCTGCACTTCAGCGCCCAGTTGCTGAGCTGCGCGCTGCAGCATCTCAGGCAGCGTGCCTGTCTGTTCGCCCAGCCGAATGAACATCACCAGCAGCGATGGAAAGCGCTTGAAGCCGGCCAGCGCAGAAGCCAGGGGCGCTCCTTCGCGCACCATGGCCAGCGCTTGCTGGGCATCGGCGCGCATGGCTCGGTTGCCCAGGGTGTCGCTGGCAGCCTGCAAGGCCTTGAGCATGGGAACGCCCGCCGATGTGAGCAAGGCCAGCGTCGAGCCAAAGCGCGCTGCGTTGTAGCTGCGCAGCAGGCGGCCCAGCACGGGCAGCCTCAGCCACACCGCATCTGCGCGCAGCGCGATGTGCTCGCGCCTGAGTCC
>CAYVGD010000186.1:0-5812 GCA_964450095.1 uncultured Polaromonas sp. | reverse complement strand
AGTTCCTGACCAGCCTGCACCACCTCGCTCGGGTGACGCACGCGGCGCCATGCCATGTCGGTGATGTGCAGCAGGCCGTCGATACCACCCAGGTCCACGAAGGCGCCGTATTCGGTGATGTTCTTCACCACGCCGTTCACGATGGAGCCTTCTTTCAGGGTCTCCAGCAGCTTGGCGCGCTCTTCGCCCATGGAGGCTTCCACCACAGCGCGGCGGCTCAGCACCACGTTGTTGCGCTTGCGGTCGAGCTTGATGACCTTGAATTCCAGGGTCTTGTTCTCGTAGGGGGTCAGGTCCTTGATCGGACGGGTGTCGATCAGCGAGCCGGGCAGGAATGCGCGGATGCCGTTGACCAGCACCGTGAGGCCGCCCTTGACCTTGCCCGTGGTCTGGCCGGTCACGAACTCGCCGGACTCCAGGGCCTTTTCCAGGGCCATCCACGAGGCCAGGCGCTTGGCCTTGTCGCGCGAGAGCAGGGTGTCACCGAAGCCGTTTTCAACGGAGTCGATGGCCACGGAGACGAAATCGCCGACCTGGACTTCGATTTCGCCCTGGTCGTTCTTGAATTCCTCGATCGGAACATAAGCCTCAGACTTGAGGCCAGCGTTCACCACCACGTGGTTGTGATCGATGCGAACGACTTCGGCGGTGATGACCTCGCCCGAACGCATCTCGGAGCGTTGGAGCGATTCTTCGAACAGGGCGGCAAAAGATTCAGACATGAAGTTTCCTCGATCGCAAACAGGTTTCCGCCCGCACCATTGCGGACGTTTCTAAGGCTGTTTCGACGGTTTGGTTTGCGGCAGAACCGCGGGTTGGTTGGTGAACCACCTGAACAATGCACATGCGGTGCGACGGGATTCAGGTGGGCCGTCTGCCTTGCCACCAACTGAGCACCTGGGACACCGATCCTTCGATCGAGAGTTCCGAGTTGTCCAGCAGCAGGGCCTCTTGAGCGGGCTTGAGCGGCGCGGCCTGGCGGGAGGAGTCCCGGCTGTCGCGCGCCAACAGGTCCGATTCAATCTCATTGATTGTAGTGGAAATTCCCTTTGAAATCAGTTGCTTATGGCGGCGCTCGGCCCGTCTGGCGGCGCTGGCCGTGAGGAAGACCTTCAGCCGCGCGTCCGGGAAGATGACGGTGCCCATGTCGCGCCCGTCGGCCACCAGCCCGGGCAGGCGCCGAAAGCTCTGCTGCAGCTTCACGAGGGCCTCGCGCACCGCGGGGTGCACCGAGACGGCGGAGGCGGCCATGCCGGCCTCTTCGGTGCGGATGGCGTCCGAGACGTCGTCGCCGGCCAGGTACACGCGGTCCGCATCAAAGCGCACCGGCAGTCTCTCGGCAATGGCTGCTGCGGCCGCGCCGTCGGCCAGGTCCACCCCGGCGCGCTGTGCGGCCAGCGCCGTGAGCCGGTAGAGCGCGCCCGAGTCGAGGTAGTGGTAGCCGAGCCTGCGCGCGGTCAGCGCGGCCAGGGTGCCCTTGCCCGAGGCGGTCGGGCCGTCGATGCTGATCACCGGAATGCGCGCGGGCTCGGCCTGGGCGACAGAAAACAGCGTCTCGAAGTAATCGGGGAAGGTCTTGGCCACGCAGTGGGGCTCTTCAATGCGCACCGTGCAGCCCGCCGGGTTGAAGGCGGCCAGTGAAAAGCACATGGCCATGCGGTGGTCGTCGTAGGTGGCGATCGAGGCGCTCCGCCATGCCGAAGGGGGCGTCACGCGCAGCTGATCGGCGCCTTCCTCGACTTCGGCGCCGAGTTTGCGCAATTCCGTGGCCATGGCCGAGAGCCGGTCGGTTTCCTTGACGCGCCAGCTGGCGATGTTGCGCAGTGTGCTGGGCCCGTCGGCATAGAGCGCCATCACCGCCAGGGTCATGGCCGCGTCGGGGATGTGGTTGCAGTCCAGGTCGATCGCGCGAAGCGGCCAGGCGCCGCGGCGGATGCGGATGTGGTTGGGCTCCATCACCACGTCGGCGCCCATCAGGCGGGCGGCCTCCACGAAGCGGATGTCGCCCTGGATGGAGGACGAGCCGATGCCCCACACCTCCACCGGCTTGTCGGCTGCGGCCAGCGCCCCGAGCGCCACGAAGTAGCTGGCCGACGATGCATCGCCTTCCACGTGAATTTCGCCCGGCGACCGGTAGCGACTGCCGGCGGGGATGGAAAAGCGCTGCCAGCCCTGGCGGCGCACCTCGACGCCGAAGCGCTGCAGCAGGTTGAGCGTGATCTCGATGTAGGGCTTGGAGATGAGCTCGCCCACCACGTCGATGTGGATGTCGCCCGGGCCCTCTGCGCTGACCTGGGGCCGGGCTGCATCGGTGGGCTGTGAGGCACCGGCCGCGGGCGGCGTGGCGGCCCTGTGCTGGGCCACCAGGGGCAGCGCCAGCAGCAGCGCCGTGAGGAACTGGCTGGACACGTCCCCCCGCACCTGGATGGGCGCATCCAGGCGCAAGGGGCCGTGCGGCCTGATGCGCAGCGGCGGAAAGCCCGGCTGGCCGAGGTCGTCGATCACGCAGCCCAGCTGGCGCAGCGCATCGACCAAATCGCCGATGGGGCGCTCGTGCATGCGCGGCACGCCCGAGAGTTCAAACTCGCCGCCCAGCAGGGCCAGCGCCGCCGTGAGCGGCCGCATCGCGGTGCCGGCGTTGCCCAGGAAAAGCTTGGCCTGGGCGTTCACGAGCCGGCCGCCCAGGCCGGTGATCACGGCGGTGTGACCGGTCTGCTCGACCTGGCAGCCCAGGGCCTGCAGCGCCGCCAGCATCACGGCTGTGTCGTCGGAGGCCAGCAGGTCATGCACCACGGTCTCGCCCTCGCTGAGCGCGGCCAGAAGCAGCACCCGGTTGGAGATGCTCTTGGAGCCGGGCAAGCGCACCGTACCGTGGGCGCCTGAAAGCGGCGGGATGTCGAGAAATTCGGTTTGGAACATGCGGGCTGCGAAGTTGAAAGGTGCTGGCGGGCCAGGGGCAGGCAGGATGCCTCAGGCCCCGCCCAGGCGCCAGGCTGCGCGCCGAGCGCTGGCGGTGGCGATGCGCTCGCGCAGTGCCTGTCCGTCCGGCTCGGCCATCAGGTGTTCCAGGGCGGCCAGGCTGGCCTTGAGCTGCTCGCTCTGGCGCAGCACCTCGGTGCGGTTGGCCAGCAGCACGTCCCGCCAGAGGGGCGGGTCGCCGGCGGCGATGCGTGTGGTGTCGCGAAAGCCCGGGCCGGCCAGCGCCAGGAACAGCTCGGCCTCGTCCTGCCCGAGCAGGCTGTCCATCAGCGCAAACGCCAGCAGGTGCGGAAAGTGGCTGATCGCGGCGCAGGCTCGGTCGTGCTGCTCGGGTGCGATCTCGCGCAGGCGACAGCCCAGCGCGCCCCACACGGCGCGTGCCCGTGCCAGGGCGTCGGGTGCGGTGTCGGCAGTGGGTGTGAGCAGCACCTGCTGGCGGCTGTAGAGATGCGCGTCGGCATGCTCGATCCCGGCCACTTCCTTGCCGCAGATCGGGTGCGCCCCGACGAAGCGCGGCAGGCGATCGCCCAGTGCGCGGGCGGCTGCGGCCACCACGTCGGCTTTGGTGGAGCCCACATCCATCAGCAGCACGGATGGCACGAGGTGGGCGGCGATGTCCCTGAACGTGGGCTCGGTGGCAGCCACCGGCACCGCCAGCAGCACGAGGTCAGCGCCCTGGACTGCCTCGGCCGCCGTGGGCAGCGCCTGGTCGATCACGCCCATCTCCAGCGCGCGCTGCGTGCTGGCGGCCGATTTGCTGTAGCCGGTGACCTGGCGCACCAGACCCGCGCCCTTGAGCGCCAGCGCGAAGGAGCCGCCCATCAGCCCGCAACCGATCAGGGCCAGACGCTCAAGCTGCATGGCCGCTCACTCGGAAACAGGGTAGGAGCCCAGCACCTTGTAGAAGGCGCACAGCTGCTGCAGGTCCTTCAGTGCGGCCGCCACGTGCGGCTGGCTGATGTGGCCGGCGATGTCGATGTAGAAGTAGTACTCCCACTGGCCCGACTTGGCCGGCCGCGATTCGAAGCGCGTCATGGAGACGCCGTTCTGCTTGAGCGGCACCAGCAGGTCATGCACCGCACCCGGGCGGTTGGGCACGGAGACCACGAGGCTGGTGCAGTCGCTGCCCGAGGCCGGGGGCGTGGCCAGGGTCTGGGGCAGGGCGATGACGGCAAAGCGCGTGCGGTTGTAGGCCTCGTCCTGGATGGCGTGGTGCACGATGTGCAGCCCGAACTGGGCCGCGGCGCGCTCACTGGCCAAGGCCGCCCAGCGAGGATTGGTGGCGGCCAGGCGCGCACCCTCGGCATTGCTCGAAACCGCGCGGCGCTCGGCCAGCGGCAGGTGCTGGCTGAGCCAGCCCTGGCACTGCGCCAGGGCCTGCGGGTGGGCCATGACCACGTCGATGCCCTCGTCGCCCGGGGTCTGGCGCAAGAGGTTGTGCCGCACCAGCAGGCTCACCTCGCCGACCACGTGCACCGGCGAGCGCAGGAAGAGGTCCAGCGAACGGGCGACCACGCCCTCGGTGGAGTTCTCCATGCCGACCACGCCGTACTGCGCCGTGCCAGCGGCCGTGGCGTGGAACACCTCGTCGAAGTTGGCGCAGTAGATAAGGCTGGCTGCGCCACCGAAGAACTCAATGGCCGCCTGTTCGCAGAAGGTGCCTTGCGGGCCGAGCACGGCCACGCGTTGCGGTGCCTCCAGCGCCAGGCAGGCCGACATGATCTCGCGCCAGATGGAGGCCACGTGTTCGCCCTTGAGCGGGCCCGGGTTGGCGCGGGTGATCTTGTCGATCACCTGCGCCACGCGGTCGGGCCGGAAGAAGGGCGAGCCCTCGGCACGCTTGATGTCGCCCACCTGTTCGGCGACGTGGGCGCGCTGGTTCAGCAGCTGCAGCAGCTGCTGATCGAGCGCATCGATCTGCACCCGCAGCGCGGCCAGGGCGTCGGATTGCACGGGGGCTTGGCTCATGCTTGTCTCGGCTGTGTTCTTGTGGGGTGGGCCGGCTCAGGCGCGGCGTTCGAAGTCGCGCATGTAGGCCAGCAGCGCCTGCACGCCCTCGATGGGCATGGCGTTGTAGATGCTGGCGCGCATGCCGCCCAGTGACTTGTGGCCCTTGAGCTGCAGCAGGCCCGCGGCCTTGGCGCCTTCCAAAAAGGCGGCGTTGCGCGGATGGGCCGGATCCAGCAGCAGTTCGCCGCCGTCGCCGCGCAGAAAGAAGGGCACGTTCATGCGCGAGCGCACGGCCCGGTCCACTGGATTGGCGTAGAGCTGCGAGCCGTCGATGAAGTCGTACAGCAGCTGCGCCTTGGCGATGTTGCGGGCCTCCATGGCGGCCACGCCCCCCTGGCTTTTGAGCCACTGGAAGGTCAATCCCGCGATGTAGATGCCGTAGGTGGGCGGGGTGTTGTACATCGACTGGTTGTCCGCCACCAGCCTGTAGTCGAAGGCCGAGGGGCAGACGGGCAGGGCGCGGCCCAGCAGGTCTTCGCGCACCACCACCAGCGTCACGCCGGCCGGCCCCAGGTTCTTCTGCGCACCGCCAAAGGCCAACCCCACGCGCGACCAGTCCACCGGGCGCGAGCAGACATGGGACGAAAAATCCACCACCAGCGGGGCATCACAGCCCAGGCGTTGAAGGTCGGGCAGCTCCTGGAACTCCACGCCGTGGATGGTCTCGTTGCTGCACAGGTGCACATACTGCGCATCGGCGCCGAGCTGCCACGTGGAAGGCGCGGGAATGCCCTGGAAACCGGACGCCTGGCCCGACGCTGCCACGCGCGCCGTGCCGTACTTGCCTGCTTCATTGTGCGACTTCTGGCTCCAGCTGCCGGTG
>CAYVGD010000185.1:0-5834 GCA_964450095.1 uncultured Polaromonas sp. | reverse complement strand
CCGAAGAGGTCGGCCACGGTCAGCTCGATGCTGGAGACGCCGCCCGGCACGTCCAGCAAGGTCTGCCCCAGGCGCAGGGAGGTGAACACCCAGCGGCGGTTGAGCTCGCGGTTGCCCATGTCGAAGAGGCCGCTGACCAGCAGCGTCTCGCTGCGGCCCGAGGCGGTGGCCAGGCGCAGCTTGTCGCCCAGTTGCAGGCCCAGGTCCTGGGCCAGCTCGCGCCCCAGCACGGCGCGCGTGCCCGCCGGGTCGAAGCGGCCCTGGACCATGCGGCGGTCCATCTGCACCACGCGGCCGAAAGCCTCGGGCTGCACGCCCATGAGCGTGACGCTCCGGCTGGCCGCGCCCCGGGTGGCGAACGCCGGCCCGCTCACGATGGGCGAGACAGCCAGCACCCCGGGCGTGCGTGCGGCCAGCTGGGCCACGCGCTCCCACTGGTCGACCGACCGCAGGCGCTGTGTGCGGGGCTGCACCTGCGCGGCCACCGCGCCCGGCGGCGGTGCGCGCAGGGCCAGCTCCTCGGGCGGGCGGATGACGACGTGCGCCTGCGAGCCCAGCACCCGGTCCACGATGCTGGCCTGCAGCTGGTTGATGAGCTGGGTCAAAAAGATGATGACGGCCACCCCGCCCGTGACGCCGGCCAGGATGAGCATGCTTTGCATGCGGCCCTCGCGCAGAAAGCGCAGCGCCACCAGCCACTCGAAGGGCATCCAGCGCGCCCAGCTGGACAGCGCCTCGCGGCGGCGGGTGGGCAGGTGCATGGCCGTCAACGCACGAAGTCCGGCACTTCCAGCCCGCGCGCGGGCGCACGCACAGGCGCCGGTCGCACCCTGTCGCCGGGCAAGGCTTTTTCCGTGGGCGGGATCACGGCCGCACCTTCGGCCAGGCCCTGGGTGACCTCGACCGAGCCCACACCGCGCAGCCCCAGCCCCACGTCGACGCGGCGGGCCTGGCCGCCCTGGGCCAGCAGCACCCACGGCCGGCCGTGCGCCGCGTCGCGCACCGCATCCGAAGGCAGCACCAGGGCGCCCTGGCGGCGGCCCCCGAAGAGTTCGACGGACACGGTCATGTCGGCCTTCAGAAAAGGCGGCGGGCTTGGCACGGCCAGGCGCACGGCCACCGAGCCACGCTCGGCGTCGACCACGGGCGCCACCTCGCTCAGGCGCGCGTCGAAGGGCTGGTCGGGAAAGGCGTCTGCCACGGCGCGGGCCTGCATGCCGACCTGCAGCAGGGGCAGGTGGCGCTCGTCCAGCGCGGCGTCGATGCGCAGGGGGCCGCGGGCGGCCAGCAGGAGCAGCTCGCGCCCGGGTTGGGCCATGAGGCCCGGCTCCACGTCGCGGCGCAACACCAGCGCGTCGAGTGGCGCACGCAGCACCAGGCGCTCCAGGCGGGCCTGGGCCAGCTGCACATTGGCCTGGGCCTGCGCGATGCGCGCGGCCGCCAACTGCGGCTCCACCCCCCGGCTGCGGTTGGCCTGGGCCTGCGCGCGGGCCGAGGCCAGAACGCTGCGGGCGGTGTCCAGGGCGCGCTGGGCCTCGTCCATCCGCTGGGGCGGGAAAAAGCCTTGCGCCACCAGCTGACGCGTGCGCTCGTGCTCCCGCTCGGCGGCCAGCAGCGCGGCGCGCGCCTGCTGCTCGCCCTGGTCGGCCACGGCCGCGCCCACGCTGGACTGCTGCAACGCGCGGCCCCGGGCCTCGGCCAGGGCGGCGCGCGCCTGCGCGAGCGCCGCCCGCGGCTCGGCGTCGGCCAGGCGCAGCAGCGCCTGCCCGGCCCGCACGCTGTCTCCCTCGCGCACCAGCACGTCCACCACCGTGGCGGCCACTTCGCTGGCCAGGCCCATGCGCGCCGGCGCGTTCATGCGGCCGGTGGCCACCACCGACTGCACGATGTCCTGGCGCTGGACGTGCACCACCTGCACCTCGGCGCCGCGCTGCAAGAAGAAAGCACCGGCCAGGGCCAGCGCGGTGGCCGCACCTGCGGCCAGCAGCCAGCGCCTGCGCGCGCGCGGCGCACCGGCACCGCCAGGCGCGGCGTTGCGTGCGCGGGTCACTTCGCCTCCCATGCCAAAAAGCGTAGCAGTGGCGGCGGCGCTTGCCGCAGCTCAACCGGCGTGAATCTGCTCGGCTGTACAGTGGGCCTTTGCCTGCCACCCGCGCCCACCATGCCGATCTGGAAACAAGCCCTGAGCACCGACATCCTGCAACGCGTGACCGCAGACACCGCCGTCAGCCACCTGGGCATCGAGTTCCTGGAGGTCGGCGACGACTGGCTGAGCGCGCGCGTGCCGGTCAACCGCCAGACCTGCCAGCCCTACGGGCTGCTCCACGGCGGCGTGTCGGTGGTGCTGGCCGAGACCCTGGGCTCCTGCGGCGCGGCCTTTGCCGTGCCCGAGGGCACGCGCGTGGTGGGGCTGGACATCAACGCCAACCACCTGCGCGGCGTGGGCGAAGGCTGGGTCACCGGCTTGGCGCGCGCGGTGCACATCGGCCGCACGACGCAGGTGTGGCAGATCGACCTTCGCGACGAGGCGGGGCGCCTGAGCTGCGTGTCACGGCTGACGATGGCGGTGCTGGCCTGAGCCAGGCCGCTGGCGCTACGCGCTACGCGCTGCGCGCCAACGCCCGCTCGAGCTCGGCCTTGTTCATGGCCGAGCGGCCCGGCAGCTTCTTGCGGCGAGCCTCCTCGCGCAGCTGCGCCAGGGTCCGGCCGCCTTCGCCCTGGTGCGAGCGCCTGCCCCCGCGCACCGGGGCAGGCGTGTCCTGCAGCGACGTGCGGCTGGCGGTGCGGGCTTCCCCGTGCTGGGCACGCTCCTTGTTGACGGTGCGCGCGGCGATCTCCTCGGCGGCGGCCTCGGGTTGACCGCGGGCCCTGAGGCTGTCCTTGATGTGCGCGTACTGGCGCTCGCGCTTGTCGCTCCAGGCTTTGGGCATGCGTGGCTCCTTCGAAAGCAGGTGGACACCGTACCGAAGCGCAGGCAAGCTGCGCGCCCGGGTGAAGGCAACCTGTCAGCCGTTTTCCCGGCCGCGCGTCGGACGCTCGCGCCTCTGGTGGGGCTTCACGGGGAAAGACGGTCAAGCTTGGCCCGGGCCCCTGCGGCCGAGCTGAAAACTCATGTAAGCTGCTCGACAGCCTAACAACATGGCAGGGTTCGGGCCCTGCCCACACAAGGAGAAGGCCATGCGAATCGGGGTGCCCGCCGAAGTCACGGCGGGAGAAACACGCGTCGCGGTGACGCCCGAGACAGCGAAAAAGCTGCGGGCACAGGGACACACCGTGCATCTGCAAGCCGGCGCAGGCCTTGCTGCCAGCGCACCGGACGAGGCTTATGCATCGGCCGGCGCCGACATCACGGATGCGGCGGGCGCCTACGCGTGCGACATCGTGCTCAAGGTGCGCGCACCGCTCGAGGCCGAGGCCCCGCTCCTGCAGCGCGGCAGCACCCTGGTGGGCATGCTCAACCCCTTTGACCGCAGCGGCCTGGAGCGCCTGGCGACCGCCGGCGTCACGGCCTTCGCGCTGGAGGCGGCGCCCCGCACCAGCCGCGCCCAGAGCATGGATGTGCTGTCCTCCCAGGCCAACATCGCCGGCTACAAGGCCGTGATGATGGCGGCCGAGCGCTACCAGCGCTTCTTCCCCATGCTGATGACTGCGGCCGGCACCGTCAAGGCCGCGCGCGTGGTCATCCTGGGCGTGGGCGTGGCGGGCCTGCAGGCCATCGCCACGGCCAAGCGGCTGGGTGCGGTGATCGAAGCCTCCGACGTGCGGCCCTCGGTGAAGGAACAGGTGGAGTCGCTGGGCGCCAAGTTCATCGACGTGCCCTACGAGACGCAAGAAGAAAAAGACGCGGCCGAAGGCGTGGGCGGCTATGCCCGGCCCATGCCGCCTAGTTGGCTGGAGCGCCAGAAGGCCGAGGTGGCCAAGCGCGTGGCGCAGGCCGACGTGGTGATCACCACCGCGCTCATCCCGGGTCGGCCGGCGCCGGTGCTGGTCACCGAAGAGATGGTCCGCGCCATGAAGCCCGGCAGCGTGATCGTCGACCTCGCGGCCGCGCAAGGCGGCAACTGCCCACTCACCGAGCCGGGCCAGACGGTTCACAAGCACGGCGTGGTCCTCGTGGGCGAGACCAACCTGCCCGCCCTGGTGGCAGCCGACGCCAGCGCGCTCTATGCCCGCAACCTGCTGGACTTCCTCAAGCTCGTCATCACCAAGGAAGGCGGCCTGAACATCGACACGCAGGACGACATCGTCGCCGCCTGCCTGATGACCCAGGGCGGCCAGGTGCTGCGCAGCTGATCCACGACTTCAAGAACAACAGGAGCCACGCCATGGAAGCGGTGTCACCGACCATCCTCAACCTCATCATCTTCGTGCTGGCCATCTACGTGGGCTACCACGTGGTGTGGACCGTCACGCCGGCGCTGCACACACCGCTGATGGCCGTGACCAACGCGGTCTCGGCCATCGTCATCGTGGGCGCCATGCTGGCCGCGGCCATGACAGAGACCACGCTGGGCCGCACCATGGGCGTGCTGGCCGTGGCGCTGGCGGCCGTGAACGTGTTCGGCGGCTTCCTGGTCACGCGCCGGATGCTGGAGATGTTCAAGAAGAAAGAAAAGAAAACCAGCGAAGGGGTTCAAAAATGAGCATGAACCTTGTCACGCTGCTGTATCTGGTGGCCAGCGTCTGCTTCATCCAGGCACTCAAGGGCCTGTCGCATCCGACCACCTCGATCCGCGGCAATGTCTTCGGCATGGCCGGCATGGCCATTGCCGTGCTCACCACGGGCGCGCTGATCCTCGAGCTCTCGGGCTCGGCACTGGGCCTGGGTTATGTGCTGCTGGGGCTGGTGATCGGTGGGGCCGCCGGCACCTTGATGGCCCAGCGCGTGGAGATGACCAAGATGCCCGAGCTGGTGGCCTTCATGCACAGCATGATCGGCCTGGCGGCGGTGTTCATCGCGGTGGCGGCTGTGGTGGAGCCTGCGGCCTTCGGCATCGTCGCCCAGGGCGGCGGCACGGGCGACATTCCCTACGGCAACCGGCTGGAGCTCTTCCTGGGCGCGGCGATTGGCGCCATCACCTTCAGCGGCTCGGTGATTGCCTTCGGCAAGCTCTCGGGCAAGTACAAGTTCCGCCTGTTCCAGGGCGCGCCCGTGGTGTTTTCGGGCCAGCACATGCTCAACCTGGCCATGGGCCTGGCCACCGTGGGCCTGGGCGTGTTCTTCATGTTCACCGGCAACTGGGACGCCTTCCTGGTGATGCTGGCGCTGTCCTTCGTGCTGGGCGTGCTCATCATCATTCCCATCGGCGGCGCCGACATGCCGGTGGTGGTGTCCATGCTCAACAGCTACTCGGGCTGGGCGGCGGCGGGCATCGGCTTTTCGCTCAACAACAGCATGCTGATCGTGGCCGGCTCGCTGGTGGGCTCCTCGGGCGCGATCCTGTCCTACATCATGTGCAAGGCGATGAACCGCTCGTTCTTCAACGTGATCCTGGGCGGCTTCGGCGGCGAGGCCGGCGCGGCCGCGCAGGGTGCGGCCGTGCAGCGCACGGCCAAGAGCGGCTCGGCCGACGACGCGGCCTTCATCCTGGGCAATGCCGAGTCGGTCATCATCGTGCCGGGCTACGGCCTGGCCGTGGCACGCGCGCAGCATGCCGTCAAGGAACTGGCGCAAAAGCTCACCGAGCACGGCGTGAACGTGAAGTACGCCATCCACCCGGTGGCCGGCCGCATGCCCGGCCACATGAACGTGCTGCTGGCCGAGGCCGAGGTGCCCTACGACCAGGTGTTCGAGATGGAAGACATCAACAGCGAGTTCGGCCAGGCCGACGTGG
>CAYVGD010000184.1:0-5846 GCA_964450095.1 uncultured Polaromonas sp. | reverse complement strand
TGCTGCAGCGCCTGCGGCGGCGCAGGCTGCGGCACGTGCGCCCGCTCGGGCTTTGCCGGCCGCACCGGGGTGTTCGAGATGCTGGTGGCCAGCGACGCCTTGCGCGCGCAGATCCACGCCCGCGCCTCCGACGCCCAGCTGCGCCAGCAGGCCATCGCCGAGGGCATGAAGCTCATGAGCGAGGACGCCGAGCGCCTGGTGCAGGCCGGGCTGACCACACGCGCCGAAGTCGCACGCGTGACGAGGCAATGAGCCCTTGAATTTTCGGCCGGCCCAGGTCACGCTCGACGTCCACGCCCAGGGGAGACCGCGCCGCTGCCATGCCTGCCTTTTCGTATGAAGCACTCAACCTGCAAGGCCAGCTGTGCAAGGGTGTGCTGGAGGCCGACAGCGTGCGCGTGGCCCGCAGCGTGCTGCGCACGCAGACCCTGATCCCGCTGCGCGTCGAGCCCGTGCGCAGCGCGCTGGCAGCAACGACAGGCACCGGCCTGGCGCGGCCGGTGCTGCAGGCACGGGCGTTCCGCGCAGGGTCACTGGCGGTTTGGACCCGGCAGTTGTCCGGCCTGGTGGCTGCGGGCCTGCCGCTTGAGCGTGCCCTGGGTGCGCTCATGGACGAGTCCGAGGACGCCCGGCAGAAGGCGGTGGTGGCGGCCCTGCGCGCCGATGTGAACGCCGGCTCGGCCCTGGCGCCCGCCCTGGCCCGGCACCCGCGCGAGTTTCCGCCCGTGTACGTGAGCGTGGTCAGCGCCGGCGAGGCCAGCGGCCGGCTGGGGGCCGTGCTCCAGCGCATGGCAGACGACCTGGACGAGGCTCAGCAGCTGCGTGGCCGGCTGCTGGGCGCGGCGCTCTACCCCGCCATCGTCACGCTGATCTCGCTGGCCATCGTGGGCTTCCTGGTGAGCTACGTGGTGCCGCAGGTGGCCTCGGTGTTCATGGGCGGGCAGCGCCAGCTGCCCTGGATCACCACCGCCTTGCTGTCGCTCAGCGACTTTGTTCGCAGCTGGGGCTGGCTGCTGTTGCTGGCGCTGGCCGCAGGCGCTGTGGCGCTGCGCCTGGCGCTGTCCCGGCCAGTGCTGCGCCAGCGCTTTGACGCGGCCTGGCTGAAGTTGCCGCTGGTGGGCAAGCTGGCGCGCAACTACAACGCGGCGCGCTTCGGCGCCACGCTGGCCATGCTGGTGGGCGCGGGCGTGCCCATCCTCAAGGCGCTGCAGGCTGCGGCCGACACGCTGTCCAACCGCGCCATGCAGCTCGACGCGGTCGACGCGCTGGAGCGCGTGCGCGAGGGCGCGCCGCTGGGCATGGCGCTGGCGCAGAAAAAACGCTTTCCGGGCCTGCTGTCGATGTTTGCCCGCCTGGGCGAGCAGACCGGCGAGCTGCCGCAGATGTTGCAGCGCGCGGCCACCCAGCTGTCGGCCGAGGTGCAGCGCCGCGCCATGAACCTGGCCACGCTGCTGGAGCCACTTTTGATCGTGGTCATGGGCGGCGCGGTCATGCTGATCGTGCTGGCCATCCTGCTGCCCATCATCGAGCTCAACCAGATGGTGCGCTGAAGCGCCGCCCCCTCGGCGGCACGTTTCAAAGCGGCGCCTGGAAGCCTTGGCTGCGGTAGGTCAGCACCAGCGTGTCGCGGTGTCCCAGGTCGGGGCCCTGCGGCTGGATGGGCGTGGTCTCGTGGATGACGCGGTGGTCGTCCAGCAGCAGCGTGGTCAAGGGCTCGGTCATCAGGAAGCGCAGGCCCTGCGGGCTGTCGGCCTCGAACACGCGCGACTCGCCTCCCTTGACGCCCTGCCGGGCCAGCAGCATGACCACCACGAAGTCCACGCCGTCGCGGTGCGCGCCCTCGGGCGTGGGCCGGCCCACACCGCCCTGGGTGTCGATCCGGAAGGGGTGGGCTTCGATGAACCACTGGGCCGTGGGCCGCACCTGGGCGAACAGCGCGCCGAGCGCGCTCAGCAGTTGCAGCCAGGCCGGGTGCCGCGCCATCGCGGGCTCGAGCGGGTCGAACCAGCGTTCGTAACCACCGTGCAGCGCGTTGTAGTCGGTGGGCTGCCAGTGCGCGCGGTGCGGCACGGCCTCCAGTTGTCCGCTGTCCATGTGCTGCACGTAGCAGCCATGGCGGCGGCTGCGGTAGCGCCCGCCGTCGCGCAGGTGGGCGTCGGGCGGCAGCCGGTCCCAGGCGGGCAGCAGGCTGCTGAAGGCCTGCGGCCAGCCGGCAGGCAGGCCGAGCTGGTCCGTCAACTGGTAGGGGGACAGGCAGGCCAGGCCCTGCATGGCCAGGGCCTGTGCGGCCGTGCCTGGGGGGTGGAGTTCAAGCATGAGGCCCGCATTGTCGGGCAGTCGCTGTCCGTGCGGCCGGGCTGCGCGGCATGCCCTGCAGGCCTGCCAAGCGCAGCGCACGGACTGCGGCTCTGCGGCGCTCGCGCAGCCTGGAAGGGTCGGCCAGTGTCGGCTGGGGTCGGCGGGCATCGGGCCGCAAGTGCATTCGCCCGCTGACAGGCCCGCGGGTGGGGGCGCTCCATAATCCGCAGCTTCCGTTTCAGGAGAAGGCCATGCTCTACCGCTTCAAGTCCAAGAACCTCGCCGACGTGGTCATGCTCGAGCCCAATGGGCGGCGGGTGCTGGAGATCATTGGCAAGGACCCGGGGCCACAGGGCATCATCCTGCCCGACCAGATGCCCAGCGCCATCACGGCGCTGCGCACCGCGGTGGACGATGAGGAACGCGAGTTCGCCGAAGCCAAGGCCGCCTTCGAAAACGGCGAGAGCAAGGAGCCGGCCCACGGCGACGGCGTGAGTCTGCGCCAGCGCACCCAGCCTTTCCTTGAGATGCTGCGCTTTTGCCACGAGCACGGTGACTCGGTGGTCTGGGGCGTTTAAAGCATGTGAGGCGCCATCGCCCGCAGGCTGGGCTCTTTCTCAGCCAGGGGGCTGGCTGGCAGCAGCCCAGCTCGGTACCACCTCCTGCGCCCCTTCAGGCTCCGTTGCAAACCTCTTGCGCCCTCGGTGGGAGACCGTAGGAGTCCGGCCCCTGGGCGTTCCCAGCCGAACCGGCACCCCTCTCCCAGACCCCCTCCGAATGGAACACGGGGGCCCCGCCCCCGGCGCTTTTCTGGGCCTGGCTCAGTCCACCTTGGCGCCCGAGACCTTCACGACCTGCGCCCACTTGGTGTGCTCGGCGTCGATCAGGCGGGCGAACTCCTGCGGCGTGTTGCCGCTCGGCAGCGCGCCCTGGGCCTGCAGTTTTTCCTTGATGCCCGGATCGTTCAGCGCGCGTGCGACCTCGCGCTGGATGCGGTTGACGATGTCGGGTGAGGTGCCGGCCGGCGCCAGCAGGCCGAACCAGCTGCTGGCCTCGAACCCCTTGAGCGCGCCGGCCTCCTCGATGGTGGGCACATCCGGCAGCGCGCTCGAGCGCTGGGCGCTGGTCACGGCCAGGGCCTTGAGCTTGCCCGAGCGGATGTGCGCCATCGACGAGGGCAGGTTGTCGAACATCACGTCCATGTTGCCCGCGAGCAGGTCCATGAGCGCGGGGCTGGAGCCGCGGTAGGGAATGTGGACCATGAAGGTGCCGGTCTGGCTCTTGAACAACTCGCCGGCCAGGTGGATGGACGTGCCGTTGCCGCTGGAGGCCATGTTCAGCCGGCCGGGGCGGGCCTTGGCATGGCGGATGAAGTCCTGCACGTTGTTGATGCCGGCCGCGCGCGCCTTGTCGGCGTTGACCACCATGACGTTGGGCACGGCGGCCACCAGGGTGACGGGCGAGAAGTCCTTGATGGGGTCGTAAGGCAGCTTGTCGTAGAGCGCGCGGTTGATGCCGTGTGTGCCCACCGTGCCCATGAGCAGGGTGTAGCCGTCGTTGGGCGCCTTGGCCACCACTTCGGTGCCCAGGTTGCCGCCCGCACCAGCGCGGTTCTCGATGACAAAGGACTGGCCGAAGGCCTTGGACAGCTCGGGCGCGATGGCGCGCGCCAGGATATCGGTGGTGCCCCCCGGTGCGAAGGGCACGACGATGCGCACCGGCTTGTTCGGCCAGGCGGCGGCCTGCGCCAGGGCGGCAGGTGCGGCCGCGCAGGCCAGGGAGAGCGCGGCGGCCTGCACGAGCCGGCGGCGCGAGGTGTGCAGCGGATGCGAAGGAAGGCGATCGGTCATGGCGTCAGGCTCCTTGAAGAACAATGCGTCCGTTGTATCGGCAACGGCCGGGCCTGTGTGTTGGGGCTAGCCCGCAATGCCAGGGCGGCAGGGACGGTTTGTGTCACCTGGCGGACAGCCTGGCCTGGGCGCCATCTGCCGCAAGGCGCTGTGCGCCGGCGATAAAAAAACCGCCTGCGCTCAGCACGCAGGCGGTTGGCGGTGAGCCTTTGGAAGGCGGGTCAGTCGGCGAACTTGCCGGCTGCCTCGATCACGGGCTTGAGCTTGGCGATCTCGGCGGCCACGAAGGCCTTGTGGTTGGCCGGGTCGACGCGCTTGTCGTTGATGATGTTGGCGCCCAGGCCTTCCTGCTTCTTGATGAAATCAGGGTCCTTGAGCGCTTTCTTCAGCGCGTCGTTCAGCTGGGCCAGCACCGGCGCAGGCGTGCCCTTGGGGGCATACACGCCGTGCCAGATGGTCAGGTCGAAGTTCTTCAGGCCCATCTCCTGCAGCGTGGGGTAGTCCTTGAGCAGCTTGTGGTTGGACATGGGCTTGGCCGTGGTCACGGCGAAGGCCTTGACGCGGCCGGCCTCGATCTGGCCGGTGGTGTTGGTGGTCTGGTCACACATGACGTCGACCTGGCCGCCCACCAGGGCGTTCATGGCAGGGGCTGTGCCGCCGAAGGGGATGGTGACCATCGCCTCGCTGGCGTTGATGCGCGACTGCCACATCAGGCCGCACAGGTGCGAGGCCGAGCCCAGGCCGGCGTGGGCGATGTTGAGCTTGCCGGCGTTGGCGCGGATGTAGTTCTCGAAATCGCGGTAGGTGTTGGCCGGCAGCTGGGGCTTGCCGATCAGGGTCATCGGCACTTCGTTGATCATGCCGATGTACTCGAAGTCTTCCAGCGGCTTGTAGGGCAGCTTGCGGTAGAGGACCGCCGAGGCCGCCATGCCGATGTGGTGCACCAGCAGGGTGTGCCCGTCGGGCGCGGCCTTGGCCACGCGGGCCGCACCGATGGTGCCGCCGGCGCCGTTGACGTTCTCGACCACGAAGTTCGCCTGGCCGCCCATGGCCTTGCGCATGGCTTCCGACAGATCGCGCGCCACGCGGTCGGTGGGGCCGCCTGCCGCGAAAGGCACGACGAAGGTGATGGGTTTGGCGCCGGGGTAGGCGGGCGCCTGGGCCTGCGCGGCCAGGGCAGCGGTGGCTGCCAGCGCGAGCGCGACGAGTTTCTTCATGCGGTGCTCCTACGATTGTGAATTAATGGTGTCAGGGTAAAGACACTGCCGCGGATTCTAGGAGTCCACCGTCCCTGCGCCACGCAGGAAACTACCTAAGTTACAGGCGGAGAAAGGGCATCTGCGGCTGGGGTTATTCGAGCCGCAGATGCCTTCGGACCCCTTGCAGCGCCCAGGCTGCAGGAAGGCAGTCACTTGTAACTGCGTGCGTCCTCGATCACCCGCCCGTCGTTGGGCAGGGTTCCCGGGGCCAGGAGCTCGACCGCCCCGCGCAGCTTGGTCACGTCGCGCAGGGCCTCGGCCAGGCGGTCGGCCAGTCCCGCGGGCTGGCTGCTGGCCTCGGCGCGCAGGGTCATCTGGTCGTTGGCCATCTCGCCGCTGACCACCAGCCGGGCGCGCACCACCTCGGGGAAGCGGCGCGCCACCTCGGCCACCTGGCCGGGGTGCACGAACATGCCCTTGATCTTGGTGGTCTGGTCGG
>CAYVGD010000183.1:0-5863 GCA_964450095.1 uncultured Polaromonas sp. | reverse complement strand
GAGGGCGGCATCACGCTGCTGGCCGACCTGCCGGGCGTGCCCAGCGACCGGCTGGAACTGCGCATGGACGGCGACACCCTGGTGATCGAAGGCTCGGCCGATGTGCCCGAAGCGGGCGAACTGGAGCTGCTGCACGGCGAACTGCTGCACCCCACCTACAGGCGCAGCTTCACCCTCAGCCGCGACCTGGACCCCGAGCGCATCGAGGCCCGGCTCGTCCACGGCGTGCTCCGGCTGCGCATCCACAAGGCCGAGCAGGCCAAGCCCCGGCGCATCCCGGTGCAGCCGGGCTGAGCCGGCCGCGCGGGCCAGGCGCACGCGCTTTTCGCGGCCTGCGCCTCAGCAGGCCTTGGGATGGCGCACCGCCGGGTTGTTGCGCTTGTCGTTGAGCAGGCGGTGGCCCTCCACGTCAGGCGCGTCGATCGGGATGTCCTCCTCCTGGATGACATCGTGCTCCGCCTTGGCGCGGCGCCGGTCTGGCCGGTGCGGCTTGTGCGGCGGCGGCGTGTTCAGCTCGTTCATGAAAAACCCTCCTGGGGTGGTGAGGCGCCCTGCGGCTGCAGGGCTGCCCGGAGGGGATGAAACCGCTTCATCCCCGCGGGGCCGCCTCGGACCTCATCATCAGCAGGGCGGCTGGCCCGCACGCTCAGCCGCAGGCGTGCCTGCATGTGGGAGGGCGACTACACCGCAGGTTTTCCCCGCAGGCGCCGCTCCTACAATCCGCGGCCCCGCCACAGCACCGAGTCCCGCCATGTCCCTGCAAGTCCTCGAAGCCCAGACCGGTCCCGAGCCGGTGGCCAGCATCATCATCCTGCACGGCCTGGGCGCCGATGGCCGCGACTTCGTGCCCGTGGCCGAGCAGCTGGACCTCTCGGCCGTGGGCGCCGTGCGCTACGTGTTCCCGAGCGCGCCCGTGATGCCGGTCACCATCAACGGCGGTTACGCCATGCCCGCCTGGTACGACATCCTGGGCGCCGACCTGGTGCGCCGCGAGGACGAGGCCGGCATGCGCCGCTCGCAGGCGGCCATTGCCGCGCTGATCGAGCGCGAGGTCTCGCGCGGCATCCCGGCGCACCGCATCGTGCTGGCGGGCTTTTCCCAGGGCTGCGCCATGTCGCTCATGACCGGCCTTCGCCATCCCGAACGGCTGGCGGGCATCTTGGGCCTGTCGGGCTACCTGCCGCTGGCCGACAAGCTGGCGGCCGAGCGCAGCGCAGCCAATGCGGACGTACCGATCTTCCTGGCCCACGGCACGCAGGACACCGTGGTCGCGCTGGACCGCGCCAGCGCCTCGCGCGACCTGCTGGCATCGATGGGCTACGCGGTCGAGTGGCATGCGTACGCCATGGCGCATTCGGTGTGCCTGGAAGAGCTGGCCGACATGCGCCAGTGGCTCTGCCGTGTGCTGGCCCCCGGGCCTGCGCACTGAAACGGTTTTTGTCACCGCGGCCCGCCACCCTGGCGGGCATGGGCGCGGCGCCTGCACGCGGGCGCACTCGGTGGCAAGATGCGCGCTCTGTCGGCCGGGTTGAAGCAGGCCGACCACGACAAGGAATTCATGGAAAAGAACAAGGAAGCTGTGGCCCGCGTGCGCCAGGCTCTGGAGGGCATCGGCGCCGAGCGCCTGGCCGGCATGCGGCGCGGCCTCGAAAAGGAAAGCCTGCGCAGCCATGCCGACGGCCGGCTCGCGCTCACGCCGCATCCGCAGGCACTGGGCTCGGCGCTCACGCATCCGCACATCACCACCGACTTCAGCGAGTCGCAGATCGAACTGGTCACGGCCGCGCATCCCAGCCCCGAGGCCGTGCTGGACGAGCTGCGCCTGTGGCACCGGTTCACCGACCAGGTGCTGGCCGGGCAGGGCGACGAGATGTTGTGGGTGTGCAGCATGCCCTGCGTGCTGCCACCGGACGAGGCCATACCGATCGCGCTCTACGGCTCCTCCAACGTGGGCCACGCCAAGAGCATCTACCGCATGGGCCTGAGCCACCGCTATGGCCGGCGCATGCAGACGATCTCGGGCATCCACTACAACTGGTCGCTGCCCGGGCTGTCGAACGCGGACTACTTCGCGCTGATCCGCAACTTCCGGCGCCACGCCTTCTTGCTGCTCTACCTTTTCGGCGCCTCGCCCGCGCTGTGCGAGAGCTTCGTGCACGGCAGCCCGCACGAGCTGGCGCCGCTCGGCCCCGGCAGCCTGTGCCTGCCGCATGCCACCAGCCTGCGCATGGGCCGGCTGGGCTACCAGAGCGACGCGCAGGCGCAACTGGCCGTGAGCTACAACGGCCTTGAGGGCTACGCCGCCTCGCTGCACCAGGCTCTGAGCCAGCCCTATGGACCCTACGAGGCCCTGGGCCTGCGCGGGCCCGACGGCCAGTACCGGCAACTGGCCACCACGCTGCTGCAGATCGAAAACGAGTTCTACGGCACCATCCGGCCCAAGCGCACCATCTTCCCCGGCGAGCGGCCGCTGCACGCGCTGCGCGAACGTGGCGTGGAGTACGTGGAGGTGCGGCCGATGGACCTGGACCCGTTCGTGGACATCGGCATCGAGGCGTCGACGCTGCGTTTTCTCGATGTGTTCCTGATGCACTGCCTGCTGTCTGCCAGCCCACCGGACACGCCCGAGGAGATCGCCGCGCTGGCGCGCAACCAGCACCGCACCGCCGCCCGCGGCCGCGAGCCCGGGCTGCGCCTGGAGCGTGGCGGCGCCGAGGTCACGCTGGCCGAATGGGGGCAGGAGTTGCTGGACGCCTTCGCCCCGGTGGCGCAGGCGCTGGACGAGCAGCACCTGCCGGGCCAGATTCCTTCGCCGGGCTCCGACGGTCTGAGCAGCCCGGAGCGCCTGCGCCCGCACCAGGCGGCCCTGGCCCGCGCCCGCGAGCGCCTGGAGCGCCCGGACGCCTTGCCTTCGGCGCGCGTCCTGGCGGCGCTGGACCAGGCCGGGCAGGGCGCGCCGGAGGGCGCCTTCATCGCCTTCGGGCGCGAGCGTTCGCGCCTGGCGCAGCAGTCGCTCAGGGCGCAGCCGCTGGCCGGCGCCGAACTGGCGCGGTTGCAGGCCATGTCGCAGGCCTCGGTGCAGGAGCAATCGCGCATCGAGTCCCTGGACAGCCTGCCCTTCGAGCTGTACCGCCAGCGCTACACCTCGCCCGAGCGCCTGGGCCGTGCGCGCGAGCGCATTCCCGGCTGAGGCCTTGGAAGGTGGCCGGGGCGGGCAGGCGGCCCCGTCCGATGGGCTGGCAAAGCAGCCCGGCTCATGCTGAGCCAAAGCCCGTTTGCCATGCCCACCAGCACGACCCCTGCCGCAACTGATGCCGCCGACAGCGCCACGGTAAGCGCCACCCAAAGCGCCATCGAAAGCGCTTACGGCAGCGCTAGCGGCAGCGCCACCGAAAGCGCCGCCGGCGGCGCTGCCGAAAGCGCCACCCAAAGCGCCGCCGAAAGCACCACAGGCAGCACCGCAGGCAGCACCCGGGCCGGCGCGTCAGGCAGCCGCATCCTGCTCGTGCAGGGCCATCCGGATGCCAACGCGCCGCACCTGGGCCATGCCTTGGCCGACGCCTATGCCCGCGGTGCGGCCCAGGCCGGCCATGCGGTTCGGCGCACCGAGGTCGCGCGGCTGGACTTTGCCCTGTTGCGCAGCGCCCAGGACTGGGAGCACGGCACACTGCCGGCCAGCCTGGCGCAGGCCCAGCAGGACCTGGCATGGGCCCAGCACGTGGTGATCTTCTTTCCCCTCTGGCTGGGCGACATGCCGGCCCTGCTCAAAGGCTTCCTGGAACAGGTGGCCCGGCCCGGCTTTGCTTTCCAGGGCGACGCCACCGACCCGTTCGCACGCAAGGGCCTGAAGGGCCGCTCGGTGCGCGTGGTCGTCACCATGGGCATGCCGGCGCTGGTGTACCGCTGGTTCTACCGGGCGCACAGCGTGCGCTCGCTGGAGCGCAACATCCTGGGCTTCGTGGGCATGGGGCCGATCCGGGAAACGCTGATCGGCATGGTCGGGCGCTTCGAGGCCCACCCGCAGAAGGCCCGCCGCTGGATCGAGCGCATGCACGCACTGGGCGCGGCCGGCCGCTGACCGGCAGGCTGCGGATCCGTGGCATGTGGGGCCCCGGTGTTGTTCGCAGCGGCTGGGTGTTGGGGGTGTAGCGAGGCGCGGTGCGATGAGGCGTGGTGCGATGAGGTGAGGTGAGGTGAGGTGAAGTTAGGTGAGGCCCGGCGACCGAAGGCCTTCCGGTCCCGGTGCGAGGCCCGCTTGGGGCTGCTCGCAGCGCCGGGTCTTCCCGGGTCCTGCCGGCCCCCTCGCGGCGGATGCACCTGACGTGCCCTTCGCGCCCACCGCGCCCACCGCGCCCCATGGGCATGCCGGGGGAGCGGCGACAATCAGACGCTTTCCATCCAGCCTGCCTTCTTTTCAATGGCCATCCAATGGTTCCCCGGTCACATGCACCTCACGCGCCAGGCGATCGCCGAGCGCATCACTGACATCGACGTGGTGATCGAGTTGCTGGATGCGCGCCTGCCCGGCTCGAGCGCCAACCCCATGCTGGCCCAGCTCACGCAGGGCAAGCCGGCGCTCAAGGTCCTCAACAAGCAGGACCTGGCCGACCCGGCGCGCACCGAGCTGTGGCTGGCGCACTACAACGCCCAGCCGGCCACCCGCGCGCTGGCGCTCGATGCGGGCGAGTCCGCGCCGGCGCGCCGGCTGATCGCCGGTTGCCGTGAGCTGGCGCCGCTGCGTGCGGGCATGGCCAAGCCCATGCGCGTGCTGATCTGCGGCATTCCCAACGTGGGCAAGTCCACGCTGATCAACACCCTGGTCGGCAAGCGCGCGGCCAAGACTGGCGACGAGGCCGGCATCACCCGCAACGAGCAGCGCATCGTGCTGGAAGACGATTTCTACCTCTGGGACACGCCGGGCGTGCTGTGGCCGCGCATCAGCGTCGAGCAAAGCGGCTACCACCTGGCCGCCAGTGGCGCGATCGGCCGCAACGCCTACGACGAGCAGGAGGTCGCGCTCGAACTGCTGGGCCACTTGCTGCGCAGCTACCCCGAGGCGCTGGTGCAGCGCTACAAGGTGGAGCTGCCCGAGGGCGTGCAGGACGAGCAGGTGCTCGAGGCCATCGCCCGGCGGCGCGGCGCCTTTGCTGGCAAGGGCCAGCCCCACCTGCAAAAAGCCGCCGAGATCGTGATCCACGAGTTCCGTGCCGGGCTGCTCGGCCGCATCACGCTGGAGACGCCCGAGGAGTTTGCGCTCTGGCAGGCGCAGGCGCAGGCGCGCGATGCCGAGCGCCTGGCCCGCAAGGAAGAACTCATCGCCCAGCGCAAGATCCGCGTGCGCACCCCGGCGCCGACCCGGCAGCGCAAGCCCGCCAGCGGCCGCTGAACGGCCTGCGCCACGGCTTGTCCCGGCGACTTGCTCTGGCGGCATTCCGGGGCCGCCTGGGGTGGGGCGGATGGTCCTGCCGCCCCCGCGGCGGCAGGCGGCGCGCCAAACGCGTACATTCGGGCGAGTCTTCGGCAGCTCCCTTGCGCCTTCCGCGCCCACGCCCGGGAACGCGCGTTGCCGCCCGCGTTTGACCTTCCGAATTCGCACCGATGACCGCACCGAACACCTCTTTTCCCGAAGCCCAGCGTTTTGGCAGCGGCCAGGCCGTGGCCCGCATGGAAGACCCGGCCCTGCTCCAGGGCGAAGGCCGCTTCACCGACGACTGGGCCTGCGCACTGGCCTTGGAAGGCCCGGAGCCTGCGCACCTGGTGTTCGTGCGCTCGCCGCATGCGCATGAGCGCATCACGTCGTGTGACGCCAGTGCCGCCCGGGCCCTGCCGGGCGTCCGGCTGGTGCTGACCGGCCAGGACTGGG
>CAYVGD010000182.1:0-5869 GCA_964450095.1 uncultured Polaromonas sp. | reverse complement strand
GCGCCCGGTTCTTTTGAGGCCCAAAACCAGCACAGTCGTCACGCACCTGCACCTGGGCGCCGTGCCGGCGGGCCAATTCGGTCGTGGCATCGCTGCTGCCGGAGTCGAGCACCACCCGCTGCCCGGCAAAGCGCACGGAATCGAGGCAGGCGGCGATGTTGGCCGCCTCGTTGTGCGTGATGATGGCGACGGACAGAAAGGTCAAGGAAGCCAGAACAGGAGTGGACCGGGCAGCCCGGCAGGATAGCAGAGCGCCGCCTCAGGCCGGCGGCAGGCTCCCCGGCCCCGCAGCAGCTACGGCGCCTTCCTCGTTCCCATGGCGAACACCAGCACCACGCCCAGCGAGAGCATCACGCCATAGAAGTTGTGGATGGTGTTCAGGTTGGTGAGCCCGCTGCTGGCATGCATCCAGGCCAGACCGGCAAAGCCCAGCGACATGCCGATGTCCCGCTTCCGGGACCGCCACGCCAGCCAGACCAGGCCCAGCACAGAACACAGGTAGCTGCCCAGACCCAGCAGCCCGTGGTCCAAGGCGATGTTGAGCGGGTCCGAGTGCAGGTGGTTGAGCGACTGGATCACCTGCGAGCCGCTTTCCCGGCCCAGGGATGGCACCCAGGCCTTGCGGTGCGCTTCGCCATGACCCAGCCATGGCGCCTCCTGGATTTCCTGCCAGCCGCGCAGGTAAAGGTAGCCGCGCGCCCCCACGGAAGTGTCCAGAACCTGCGGTTGCAACTGCTGCAGGACCACAGCTTGGGCAAGCTGGCTCCATTCCCGATGGGCTTCTGTCATGCGGGCCACAGGCTCCTGGTGGAGCCGCGGCTGCAGGTTCAGGGCCGCCAGCAAAACAACCACCAGGGCCGTCGCCGCCCCGAGCGCGCGCCGGCCCAGCCCCTGGCGACGCGCCGAACTGACCAGCATCACGACGCCCACCACCACCAGCCAAGGCAAGAGCCCGAAGCTGCCGCGCGACTGGCTGAGAAACACCGCCCCCAGCCCCGCCCAGGCGCTGAGCATCCAAAAAGCACGCGCCCCAGCAGACGTCGCGGGACCGAGGCCACGAACGCACAGCACGCACACCATGAAAGACACGCCCGCAGCCCAAGGGATGGCGTTGGTCGGGGTGTTGCGGCCCTGCAGCCAACTCAGGCCCAGTGCCGCCCAACAGGCTAGCGCCAGGGCATGCGCCAGGAGGTTTTTCTGGGGCTCTGAAAAGCTGGCCCGCCGGGCCAGGCACCAGACGATGAGCCCGGAGAGGGCCAGGCGCACTTCAAAATGGCGGCTGCCCCAGGAGTCCTGCCAGTAGACGGTGGCCGCCGCCCTCAGCGCCAGCACGGCGCAGACCCAGACCAGCCACTGGCCGGCAAGTTCATCGACAGGCCCCAGCGCGGGCCTGCGCCAGGCCAGCCAGAGCGCCCACCCCAACCAGACAAAAAGCGCCAGCCCCGCGGCCTTGGTCGAGATCGGAGCTGCGACCAAAAGCGCCGACATGAGCAGCACGGGGGCCAGGGGTGCGGCAGCCGGGGCGGTGCCGCCCAGGGAGGCGGGGCGGCTCAGGAATTCAGGCTGAAAAACGCTCATGGATCCTCCACGGAGCCGGGCCCACCGCACACCGAGAGAACGGTGTATTGGGCGCAAGCCAGCTGGAAAAGGCGGGCCCCAAGACTCGCCAGGGCGTCGCTGATAATTGTCGGCGCGGCAGCCCGTCTGTAGCCGATGAGTTTAGCGGCCCAATCCCCTCTTTCCTGACAAGTTACAACCGCCCACAAGTCGTTCCGGCCGGGTGTTCCAACCCTCCCGTCCAGCCACGCCACGGCAAGACCATGACCGCCCCACCCCACTCCCCGAACCTGTACGCGCGGGCCCGGGCCTACCTCCGCCGCCTCTGGCCCTACTTCGGCCATGCACGCGGCGCCTGGGCGCTGGCGGTGGTCAGCACCGTGGTGGCTTCGGCCACTGAGCCCATGATCCCGGCGCTGCTCAAGCCACTGCTGGACCGGGGCTTCCAAGCCGACAACCGGGTCGCGCTCTGGCAGGTGCCGGCGCTGCTGCTGCTGGTGTTCGGCCTGCGCGCCACAGGCACCTTCTTTTCACAATACGGCCTCGCCCGGGTGATCAATGTCGGCCTGGAGCGCATGCGCAACGCGCTTTTTGACAAGCTCCTGAGCGCACGGCTGGGCCTGTTTACCGAGCAGAACGCGAGCACCCTGGCCAACACCGTGGTCTACGAGGTGCAAAACGGCTCCTCCCTGTTGATCAATTCCGTCGTGCGCCTGGTGCGCGACGCGCTCACCCTGGTCGCACTGGTGGCCTACCTGCTTTACCTGAACTGGAAACTCACCCTGGTGGTGGCCGTGATCCTGCCGCCACTGATCGCGGTGGTCAAAGGCCTGTCGCGCCGCATCTACCGGCTCACCCGCGAAAGCCAGGGCGCCACGGACGACCTGGCCTACGTGGTCGAGGAAAACGTGCTGGCCCACCGCGACATCCGCCTGCATGCGGCCCAGGCCTCACAGGCCCGTCGCTTCCAGAAAGTGAGCCACCGCCTCCAGCAGCTGTCCATGAAGTCCATCGTGGCGCACGGGGCCATGAGTGCACTCACGCAGATTCTTTCCGCCCTGGCGCTGTCGGCCGTGGTGATGGTGGCCATCGTGCAGAGCGCCGCCGGCAGCACCACGGTGGGAGGCTTCGTCGCGTTCATCACGGCCATGCTGCTGCTGATCGCGCCGCTGAAAAGCCTCGCCGACGTGGCCAACCCGATCACCCGGGGCATGGCCGCGCTGGACCGCGGACTGGCCTTGATGGACGACGTGCTCGACGAACGAGGCGGCCGCCACGACCCCGGCCGCGCCAGGGGCGAGATCGAGTTGCGCGGGGTGGGCCTGCGCTACCCCGGGCAGGAAGGATCGGCGCTGCAGAACCTGAGCATCCGGGTGCGCCCGGGCGAGAACCTGGCGCTGGTGGGCAGTTCAGGCTCGGGCAAGACCACGCTGGTGAACCTGTTGCCGCGCCTGCTGGAGCCCACCGAAGGCCAGGTGTTGCTGGACGGTGTGGAACTGCGCGAGTGGGACCTCGCCGCGCTTCGCAGGCAGTTCGCCTACGTGAGCCAGCATGTGGTGATGCTCAACGACACCCTGGCAGCCAACGTCGCGCTGGGGCAGGCGGTGGACGATGCGCGCGTGCGCCAAGCCCTGGAGGCCGCGCACCTGGGCCGCCTGCTCCAGGACCTGCCACAGGGCATGCACACCCTGCTGGGTCACAACGCCATGCAACTGTCGGGCGGGCAGCGCCAACGCCTGGCGATTGCCCGCGCGGTGTACAAGGACGCGCCCATCCTCATCCTCGACGAAGCCACCTCGGCGCTGGACACTGAGTCGGAACAGGCGGTGCAGCAAGCGCTGGAGCAGTTGCGCGTGGGCCGCACCTCGCTGGTGATCGCGCACCGGCTGTCAACCATTCGGCATGCGGACCGGATCATGGTTGTTGAGCGAGGCAAGATAGTGGAAGAAGGAACCCATGCAGAGCTGGCTTCAAGAAATGGAGCTTTCTCGCGGATGCTCGCCAACTCTGAAACTGCCGAGATTACGCCGTGATCAACGACATCACCTTGGTGTCTGTGAGCTACAAGTCTGGACTTCAAGCCGAATTTTTTTCCCAAACTGCACGGTTTTTTACTGACGTCATCATCGTTGACAACGCAAGCGCCGATGACAGCGAACTGCGCTTTGCGCAGGCCATCCCCCATGCTCGAATTCACCCCTTGCCAAGAAACATTGGTTTTGGAGCAGGGAACAACGTCGGAATTCGCGCCTCAGCCAAAGAGTGGGTACTTCTGCTGAACCCAGACTGCAAAATCGAAGAGCAAGACGTCATCAAGCTCAGAAAGACCCTGACGGAGAACCCGTTCGCACTCGCAGTGGGGCCCAAAGTGGTCGGGCCCGACGGCAAACCTCACGGCACCTACGGCTGGACATCAATGGGAGCAGCCACCAAGAACAGCGAATATCCCGATACGTGGGGGGTCGCTTCTACCATCAAGTTGGACGGCTCCTGCCTGATGCTTCGAAAGACCGCATTCGAGGCGATCGGCCTTTTTGACGAAGATCTCTTCATGTATTTCGAAGAAGAGGATGTGGGTTTGCGAGCCATCCGCGCAGGATTTGACGTTCTGACCACACCTTTCGCTACCGCTGTGCATCTGGCCAATCAGTCATCGCCGGTCACACGCAGTACAGAGTTCCTCAAAAATTATCATCTGGCCCGGTCTAAGCTTGTGATGCGGCGCAAGTACCGCTCACCGACAAGCGCAACAGCCTATGCGCTCACGACTTTGCTCGGTGCCAGCTTGATTGCGCCGCTTTGCCTACTGCTGGCGAGGCGGAAACAGATCACCAAGTGGTCTGCCCGAGGTTTGGCGTCCCTGGATTGGATGGCGGGCAAGCGCCGGACCTTTTAAATAACATTCAAAGCAGCACGATGTCGTACTGCTCCTGCGCCAGCGCCGCTTCGGCCTGCAGCGAGATGGGCTTGCCGATGAAGTCAGACAGGCCTGCCAAGTGCTGGCTTTCCTCGTCGAGGAAGAGCTCGATCACTTGCGGCGCCGCCACCACCCGGAATTCGCGGGGGTTGAACTGGCGGGCCTCGCGCAGGATCTCACGCAGGATGTCGTAGCTCACGCTGCGGGCGGTCTTGACCACGCCCTTGCCCTGGCAGGCGCTGCAGGGTTCGCACAGCTGGTGCGCCAGCGACTCGCGCGTGCGCTTGCGCGTCATCTCCAGCAGGCCCAGGGCTGAAAAACCGTTGACCGTGGTCTTGATGCGGTCGCGCGACAGCTGCTTCTTGAATTCCTCCAGCACCGCATCGCGGTGGCTGGCCTGCTGCATGTCGATGAAATCGACCACGATGATGCCGCCCAGGTTGCGCAGGCGCAGCTGGCGCGCGATCGCCTGCGCCGCCTCGAGGTTGGTCTTGAAGATGGTGTCATCGAAGTTGCGCGCGCCCACGAAGCCGCCGGTGTTCACGTCCACCGTGGTCAGCGCCTCGGTCTGGTCGATGATGAGGTAGCCGCCCGACTTCAGGTCCACCCGCCGACCCAATGCGCGAGCGATCTCGTCGTCCACGTTGTGGAGGTCGAAGATGGGTCGCTCGCCGGCATAGTGCTGGATCTTGCGCAGCATGCCTGGCATGTACTCGGCCGCGAAGGCCCGCAGGGCGTCGTGCTGCTCGCGCGAGTCGACCCGGATGGACTGGGTGGCTTCGCCGGCGATGTCGCGCAGCACGCGCTCGAGCAGGCTCAGGTCCTGGTGCAGCAGGCTGGCCGGCGGCTGCCTCTGCGCGCGCTCGCGGATGTGCGACCAGGTCTTGCGCAGGTAGGCAATGTCCTCGCGCAGCTCGTCGTCGCTGGCGTCCTCGGCGTTGGTGCGCAGGATGAAGCCGCCGCCCTCGCCGGCCAGTGCCTGCAGCCGCTGGCGAAGTTCCTCGCGCTGCTTCGGGGGGATCTTCTGCGATACGCCGATGTGCCGGTCCTGCGGCAGGAACACCAGCAGCCGGCCGGCGATGCTGACCTGCGCGGTCAGCCTCGCGCCCTTCGTGCCGATGGGGTCCTTGAGCACCTGAACGAGCAGCGGCTGGCCCTCGAACACCTGCTTTTCAATGGGCAGGGCCGCGGCTTCCAGCTTGGCCGCATCGCCCTCGGCATGGCGGCCCGCGATGCTGCTCATGAGGTCGCCCACGTGCAGAAAGCCCGCGCGTTCCAGTCCGATGTCGATGAAGGCCGACTGCATGCCGGGGAGCACACGCGCAACCTTGCCCAGGTAAATGTTGCCCACCAGGCCGCGCTCGAGCGCACGCTCGACGTGCAACTCCTGCACCG
>CAYVGD010000181.1:0-5902 GCA_964450095.1 uncultured Polaromonas sp. | reverse complement strand
GGAAAGCGTGGGCAAGCGCCTCATGCAAACCCCATGGGGCGAGTTTTCCGCCCAGCTCTTTCGCGACAAGCCCAGCGGCAACCTGCACCTGGCCCTGGTCAAGGGCAGCTGGACCCCGGAGGAGTCCGTGGCCACGCGCGTGCACGAGCCGCTGTCGCTGCTGGACGTGCTGGAAACCGGCCGCGCCATGCACTCCTGGAGCCTGGACGAGAGCCTGAAGTTCATCCAGGCCGAGGGCCGGGGCGTGGCCGTGCTGCTCAACTGCGGCGAGAGTGCCGAGCAACTGCTCGAGCAGTTCGAAGGCCGGGCAACCCCCAGCCAGAACCCCACGCGCGGCCGCATGGACCTGCGCACCTACGGCATCGGCACGCAGGTGCTGCTGCAGTGCGGCGTGCGCAAGATGCGCCTGATGAGCAACCCGCGCCGCATGCCCAGCATGGCCGGCTACGGCCTGGAGATCACGGGCTACCTCAGCAAGACCGATTCGCAACCCAAGGCCTGAGCGCCTTCCCCGGACATATCCATGCAATCAGCAGACAAGGGCCAGGCGGCCGACCTCAATGGGCGCGGCCTGAAGATCGGCATCGTGCAGGCCCGCTTCAATGACGGCGTGACCACAGCGCTCCTGAACGCCTGCACCGAAGAACTCCAGGCCCTGGGCGTGGAAGACATCGCGCACGTTCAGGTGCCGGGCGCACTCGAGGTGGCGCTGGTGCTGCAGAACCTGGCCGAGACCCAGCAGTTCCATGCGCTCATCGCCCTGGGCTGCATCATCCGCGGCGAGACCTACCACTTCGAGCTGGTCGCCAATGAAAGCGGCTCGGCCATCACCCGCGTGGGCCTGGACCACGGCTTGCCGATCGCCAACGCCATCCTCACCACCGAAGACATGGCGCAGGCCGTGGCCCGCCAGGACGAAAAAGGCCGCGACGCTGCGCGCGTGGCCGTCGAGATGGCGCGGCTGCTCGAGCGCCTGCGCTAAAAGCTTTTTCCATGACCACCGCTCCCAAGAAACGCCCGCCCCAGACCCGCACGGGCCTCACCGACACCGGCGTGCGCAAGGCCGCCGACAAGTCGGCCCGCACCCGCGCTCGCGAATTCGCGCTGCAGGCGCTCTACCAGCACCTGGTGGGCCGCAATGAATCGGCCTCCATCGACAGCTTCACCCGCGACCTCATCGGCTTTCACAAGGCAGACGCTGCGCACTTCGATGCGCTGCTGCACGGCTGCATCGAATCGGCCGAGGCGCTGGACGCCCTGATCACGCCGCACCTGGACCGCAAGATCGCCGAGATCTCGCCGATCGAACATGCCGTGCTCTGGATCGGCTGCTACGAATTCCAGCACTGCCTGGATGTCCCCTGGCGTGTGGTGATCAACGAATGCATCGAGTTGGCCAAGGGCTTCGGCGGCACCGACGGCCACAAGTGGGTCAACGGCGTGCTCAACCAACTGGCCCCCGTGCTGCGCGAGGCCGAGGTCGCGCGCGACAAGTCGCGCTGAGCCGGCATGGACCGCGCACCGCAGCTGGTTTCTGCGCCCCGCATCGCGCGGCGCGCGCAACGGATCGAGCCCTTCTACGTGATGGAGGTGGCCAAGGCTGCATCGGCGCTGGAGGCGGCCGCGCACCCGGGCGAGCCGCCGCTCATCCGGCTGAACATCGGTGAGCCCGACTTCACCGCGCCGCCGCTGGTGCAGCAGGCGGCCGAACGCGCGCTGCGCGACGGCCGCACGCAGTACACCGATGCGCTGGGGCTCATGCCTTTGCGCGAGCGCATCAGCCAGTGGTATGCCCAGCGCTTTGGCGCGCGGGTGCCTGCCTCGCGCATCGTGGTCACGGCCGGCGCCTCCGCGGCGCTCCACCTGGCCTGCCTGGCGCTCATCGAGGCCGGCGACGAAGTGCTCATGCCGGACCCGAGCTACCCGTGCAACCGCCATTTCGTGAGCAGCGCCGAGGGCCGGGCCGTGCTGTTGCCCACCACGGCCGCGCAACGCTTTCAGCTGACGGCCGATGCCGTCGCCCAGGCCTGGGGGCCACAGACCCGCGGCGTGCTGCTGGCCTCGCCCTCCAACCCCACGGGAACCTCCATCGCACCGGCAGAGCTGGAAAAGCTGCACCGCCTGGTGCACGCGCGCGGCGGCATCACGCTGATCGACGAGATCTACCTGGGGCTGAGCCACGACGAAGCCTTCGGCCAGACCGCGCTCGGGCTGCCGGCCGAGTTGCAGGACAACCTGGTCAGCATCAACAGCTTCTCCAAGTACTTCAACATGACCGGCTGGCGCCTGGGCTGGCTGGTGCTGCCCGAGGCCCTGGTGCCGGTGGTCGAGCGTCTGGCGCAGAACCTGTTCATCTGCCCCAGCACCGTGGCCCAGCACGCGGCGCTGGCGTGCTTCGAGCCCGAAAGCCTCGCCGAGTACGAACGCCGGCGCAGCGAATTCAAGGCGCGGCGCGATTACTTCATCCCCGCGCTCGAGCGCCTGGGCCTGGCGGTGCCGGTCATGCCCGACGGCGCCTTCTATGCCTACGCCGACGCCAGTCGCGCCGTCGAGCGGCTGGGCCTGCACCCGGGCCGGCCCGATGGCACGGGCGGCAGCTGGGACCTGGCCTTCACGCTCATGCAGCGCGCGCGCGTGGTGGCCACGCCCGGGCGCGACTTCGGCCAGGCCGAGCCGCAGCGCTACATTCGCTTTTCCACGGCCAGCAGCCTGGCGCACCTGGAGGAAGCCGTTTCGCGCCTGGAGGCACTGATTGGCTGACCCTGCCTTCACTTGGCCGGTGCGCATCTACTGGGAAGACACCGATGCGGGCGGTATCGTGTTCTACGCCAACTACCTCAAGTTCTTCGAACGCGCACGCACCGAGTGGCTGCGCTCGCTGGGCATCGAGCAGCAGGCGCTTCGGCAGCAGACGGGCGGCATGTTCGTGGTGAGCGAAACCAGCGCGCGCTACCTTCGCCCGGCACGCCTGGACGATGAACTCAGCGTGACCGCCGAGCTCCAAAGCGCCGGCCGCGCGCAACTGGTCATCGCCCAGCGGGCCCGGCTGGGCCCCGTCGGCGCGCTCCTGTGCGAAGCGACAATACGCATCGCCTGGGTGGAGGCGCACAGCCTCAAGCCCGGGCGCATTCCACCCGACCTCCTCCAGCGCCTGGCAGGCACACACCCATGAACCAAGACCTCTCCATCGTCCATCTCCTGCTCAACGCCAGCTGGGTGGTGCAGGCGGTGGTGCTCATCCTCGTGGGCATGCCGGTGGCCAGCTGGGCGGCGATCTTCCGCAAGCTGTTCTCGCTTCAGCGCGTGGCCTCGCTCAACGACGACTTCGACCGCGAGTTCTGGTCGGGCACCAGCCTCAACGACCTCTACACCGCTGCGGTGCAGAACGCCCGGGCCAGCGGGCCGATGGAACGCATCTTCGCCAGCGGCATGCGCGAGTACCAGAAGCTGCGCGAGCGCCGCGTGAGCGACGCCGGCGCCCTGCTCGACGGCGCACGCCGCGCCATGCGCGCGAGTTACCAGCGCGAACTCGATGCGGTGGAAGCCAACCTCTCGTTCCTGGGCACCGTGGGCTCGGTCTCCCCGTACGTGGGACTTTTCGGCACGGTGTGGGGCATCATGCACGCGTTCACGGGCCTGGCCGCGCTGGAACAGGTGACGCTGGCCACCGTGGCGCCGGGCATCGCCGAGGCGCTGGTGGCCACCGCCATCGGCCTGTTCGCCGCCATTCCGGCGGTGATCGCCTACAACCGTTTCGCCCACGACATCGACCGCGTGGCCAACCGGCTGGAGACCTTCATCGAGGAGTTCTCCAACATCCTGCAGCGCAACCTTGGCGCGCATCCCGCAGGTCACTGAAAAAGGAAGGCCTGGCGTGAGCCCCCACGTTTTCTCATTTCGCGTGTCCACTGCCAACCGGGGGGCCCAGGCCTGCCTTGGGGCGGCCTGGCGAAAGGCCTGACCCCATGCCCAGCATGAAGGCCAGAGGCCGCGGCCGCCGCACCATCAACGAGATCAACATGGTCCCGTTCATCGACGTGATGCTGGTGCTGCTCATCATCTTCATGGTGACGGCGCCGCTGATCACCCCCAGCATGATCGCCCTGCCCAAGGTGGGCCAGGCCGCCGCCCAACCGGCCAAGCCCATCCAGGTGCTGGTCGATGCGAGCGAGCGCATCGAGATCCGTGTCGATGGCCCCGCCCAGCCGGCCACGCTGGCCAGCGTGGGCGATGCGGTCAAGCGGCTGCAGCCCACGCCGCCGCAGGGTGAGCAGCCCGCGCCGGTGGTGATCAGCGCCGACAAGTCCATCAAGTACGAGACCGTGGTGGCCGTGATGGACGCGCTGAACAAGGCGGGCGTGGCCCGCATCGCGTTGTCGGTGCAGACCGGCGGCCGCTGAGGGCGCGGGTCACATGCAGCGCGAACCCGAGCGCCTGGACCTCGCTCCGCCCTCGGAGGCGGGCACCGGCCGGGCCCTGGGCATCTCCTTCGTGGCCCACCTGGTGCTGGCGGCAGCCCTGGCCTGGGGCGTGAACTGGACCCAGAGCGACCCGCAGGTCGCCTTCAGCGCCGAGATCTGGTCGCAGACCGTGCAGGAAGCCGCACCCGCCGAGGCCAGCCCACCGCCGCCGCCGCCCCCTCCACCGCCTGCGCCCGCACCCGTGCCCGCGCCGCCCCCCCCTGCGGCCGCGCCCGCTCCCCCCGCTCCCCCCGCCCCCCAAGCCGACATCGCGATCGAGCGCGAGAAAAAGCGCAAGGCCGAGGAGGAGCGCAAAAAGGCCGAGGCCAAGGAAAAGCTCGAGAAGGACAAGGCGGCCAAGGAAAAAGCGGAGAAGCTCGCCAAGGACAAGGCCGAGAAAGTCCGCAAGGAAGAGCAGGCGCGCAAGGACAAGGAACAGAAAGAGCGCGAACTCGCCAAGGCCAGGGAAGATGCGCGCAAGGACCAAGCGCGCAAGGAAGCGGCAGCCCAGGCCGCGCAGGACAAGCTGCGCCAGGAACAGCTCCAACGCATCCAGGGACTGGCCGGCGCCACCGGCGCGCCCGATGCACGCGGCACCGCCCAGCGCGCCAGCGCGCCCTCATCGAGCTACGCCGGCAAGATCATCGAGCAGATCAAGAGCAACACCACCTTCACCGACGCCAGCGCAGGCCGGCCTTCGGTGGTGGTGCTGGTGCGCACCTCACCCACGGGCCAGATACTCAGCCGCCGCGTCGTGACCTCGAGCGGCAACAAGGCCTGGGACGAAGCGGTGCTGCGCGCGGTCGACAAGATGGGCAGCGTGCCGCGCGATGTGGACGGCCGCATTCCCGAGGTGCTGCTGCAGGACGGCCTGGAGATCAAGGTCACGCTCTGAGCCACTGCCCGCAGAAGCGGCTTGTGGCCAGCCCCGTCCGTACACCGTGGGCAGGCGCCCCGTCTGAAGAACGCTTGAAAGCCGGCATCCGGCCTGCTCGTCGGTCCACTTGGAGCCATGCGGATTGGGTTGGCGGCGCCGCGAGGAGCGCCGTAAAGAGCTCCGTGAAAAGCTCCGTAAAGAGCACCGTGAACAGCGCCGCGAAGCGCACCTTGGGACCGCCACGAATCGACCCATGACGTGCCCCGTCCATGGCCCGAAGAAGGGTCCGAGGAAAGGCCGGAAGGGGGGCCCGTGAAGGCCCATCCGGTGCCCCGGCCATGCGCCCACCGGTTGCTGCCGCGAAGGCTGGTCTTGACGGCGCCTTACTCGTACACGATGTGCGCCAGGCCCTTGTCGGCCTGGGCCATCCAGCTGGCCAGGGCGGCATCGCTGGGATAAAAGCGTGCGGACTCACCCAGCTGCAGGTCGGCCGTGGCGCCTTCGCGGAACACCGACAGGCGCACCGACAGGCCGCGCACCAGTTCACCCTGCTCGGTCTCCAGGC
>CAYVGD010000180.1:0-5938 GCA_964450095.1 uncultured Polaromonas sp. | reverse complement strand
GTGCCCTTCGTGCAGACCGGCCACCTGATCTTTCTGAGCGGCCACATCGCCAAGAAGGACGGCAAGCCCTGGGTGGGCCAGTTGGGCAAGAGCATGGCCACCGAGGAAGGCAAACAGGCCGCCCGCGCGGTGGCGGTGGACCTGCTCGGCACCCTGGATGCCGCGCTCAAGGCCCAAGGCAAGGACCTGGGCAGCGTCAAGCGCATCGTCAAGGTGATGAGCCTGGTGAATTCGACCCCCGACTACACCGAGCAGCACCTGGTGACCAACGGCTGCAGCGAGCTCTTCGGCCAGGTGTTCGGCGAGAAAGGCGCTCATGCCCGCAGTGCCTTCGGCGTGGCGCAGTTGCCCATGGGTGCCTGCGTGGAGATCGAACTCATCGCTGAAATCGCCTGAGTCCCGCACGTGGCGCGGGCCAGCCCCGTGCCCCTCGCGTCGGCCTGCATTCAAGTGAACCGCCCATGACCACGACGGCCCTGCTCGCGCCTGTGGCGCTGCATCACGCCTACCGCCTGCTGAACCACGGCCCCACGGTGCTGGTGGGCAGTTGCCACGGCGGGCGGAGCAACGTGATGGCTGCGGCCTGGGCCATGCCGCTGGATTTCGACCCGCCGAAGGTGGCGGTGGTGATCGACAAGGCCACCCTCACGCGCGAGCTGGTGGATGCATCGGGCGTGCTGTCACTGAGCGTTCCATGCGCTGGCCAGGCCGAGCTCACCCGTGCGGTGGGCGGCATGAGCGGGCGCGAGCATGCTGACAAGCTCGAGCGCTGTCACGTGCAAGCTCAGCCCGGCCCGCACACCGGCACGCCCTTGGTGGACGGGTGCATCGCGCACCTGGAATGCAAGGTGCTCCCCGCCAGCGCCTACGTGGCCGGCCCGCACGACCTGTTCCTGGCGCAGGTTCTGGCAGCCTGGGCCGATCAGCGTGTGTTTTCGGAGGGGCGCTGGCATTTTGAGGGGGCGCCCGACCGCCTCCGAAGCATCCACCATGTGGCGGGCGGGCACTTCTACACCGTCGGTGCACCCTTGCCGCCAGGCTAGCTTCCAGCGCTCGAGGTCGGCCCCCGGTCAACGGGGGTGGCAAGGAGTTGGGGGCGATGAGGTGCTGCTGGGCCGCAAGCCAGGGCCATGCAGTGCCGCTTTGCCACTCGCCGCACTGTTCCGCACTGTCCGCCGCTTCAAGCCATGCGTTGGCCCCGCGGCTGGGCAGACTCCTCAACCCAGTGCGATGCGGCCGAGTTGCCTGGGAAATTCGCGCGTGGCGTCCATGCAGCCACCCGAGCCGTAAACCCCGGTGGGGTCGCGGTAGCGGTTCATCAGGTCCAGCACACGCCCGCGCAGGGCGGGGTCGGCTTCGGTGGCGCGAACCCTGGCCTCCACCACAGACTCGTCGATCTGCAGTTCGGCCTGTGCATCGCGGTATGCGGCGTCGCGCCAGTGGTACACCTCGAGCGACTTGGCCTCCAGCGTGTAGGGCTGGCCCTGCTTCCAGAAGTTGCTGAACAGGCCGCCGCCCATGTAGATCACCCAGGAGCCTTCGTAGCCGCTGGCATCGGACGAGTGGGGGTCGGGGTTCTTGAACCACACCCGGTCACCGGGAACGTAATAGCGCTGGGGAATGGGCGCATCCATGGAGCCGTACTCCACCAGGAACACGTCGTGGAAACGCCCCGACTTGATGCAGGTTTCCTCGGCTGAAGCCTGCAACTGTGCGTAGAACTGCGGATAAGACCGCTGGGCTTCCTGCGAGAGGCCCAGCAGGATGACGTATTCAGTGGCCCGGTAGCAGGAAAAGTCATAGAGCCGCCCCGTGCGCTCCGGCTGGGTGGCGGCCACCAGCGCTTCGACCAGGCACAGGCCCGGCTTGAGCAAAAAGCCCACATCCTCGCGGTAGTGCCAGTAGGCCTCGGGGCGCTCGGCGGCGTCGGAGGTCTTGAACGCCAGAGCGGTTTTCTCGGCCGCCCGCGCGATGTTGCAACGCACGCGCAGGTGAGACTCCAGCGCCTCGAGGCTGTCGAAATCAATGCGCACCGGCGCACACAGCAGCGCCGCCCAGGTCTCGCGCATGAGTTCGTCCTGCGGCGCCGGATCGGCGTGGAGCGCCAGTGATCGGCGCAGGTGCAGGGTGTCAAAGTCCGGGCACAGCAAGGACTGGGCGTCGGTGCCCAGGCGGGACGCGAGCCATGGCCCAGAGGCGTCAGACTCCCAGTGCGTGTCGCACCAAGCGGCAAGGCCCAGGCGGGCCTGCAAGGCATCGAACTGAGCCTGCGCAGCCTGGGGGCTCTGCCCGGGCGCCAAGCGCACACCCAGGCCCGCAACCGCAGGCACAGGGCTCTGGGAGCGAGGCATGGCAAAGCTTTCACGAGCCCGGGGCACGGAGGTTGGCTGAAGCCCAAACATGCCTGACTTTGTATCAGAGTCAGGCGCCTTCCGGCCCGCGCGACGCTGGAAAAGCGGCTGGTACTTTCCCGCATCAGGGTCCAGTCCCAGGCCCATGCAACGCGCTGGCAGCCCTGCCGGAGGCTTTACTCGACGCGGGTCACGCTGCCAGGCTTGAAACCCAGGTCGGCCAATTTGCCTTTCTTGGCCCGCGCTGCGCGGGCGTTGTTGAGGCTGCGAATTTCGAGCGTTTCTTCACGCTCCTTGCCACCTCGTCCCAGGCCCTCGATCTTGACGCTGCGGGTGTAGGCCGCGGCACCGGCCAGGGTGTCCTTGGGCTCCAGGTCGATGAGCATCAGGCCCCGGCCGCCCTTTTCCATCAGCTTGAGTTCGCTGATTTCAAAGGTCAGGATGCGCCCGCCTGTGCTGGCGCAGCACACGTGCGTGGCCGCCGGCAGCGCCTGGCCGCCGGCAGGCACCGTGGCGCTGGAGCCGCTCGCATGGGAGGGCGCACACAGGGTCTCGCCTGCGCCCAAGGTCACGAAGCTCTTGCCGCCCTTGTTGCGGGCCACCAGCGCCTCAACGGTGGCCAGGAACCCATAACCGCCTGAGCCGGCCAGCAGCAAGGTGGCCGTTTGCGGCCCGGCGAAGTAATGCGCCAGCTGGGTGCCCGACTCGAGCTCGATCAGGGTGGTGATGGGCTGGCCGTCGCCCCGTGCACCCGGCAAAGCCGCCACGGGCACGCTGTAGACGCGTCCGTTGCTTCCGAAGGCGATGAGCTGGTCCACGGTGCGGCATTCGAAGGCGCCGTAGAGCCCGTCGCCTGCCTTGAAGGCAAAGCCCGCGGTGTCATGGCCGTGGCCCTGGCGGGCGCGCACCCACCCCTTTTCGCTCACGATCACGGTCACCGGCTCGTCGATCACCTTCACTTCGGCCACGGCCTTTTTCTCGGCCTGGATCAACGTGCGGCGGGCGTCGGCGAAGGTCTTGGCGTCCTGCTCGATCTCCTTGACCATCAGGCGCCGCAGCGCCGAGGGGCTGCCCAGGATGTCCTCGAGCTTTTTCTGCTCCTCGCGCAGCTCGGAGAGTTCCTGCTCGATCTTGAGGGCCTCCAGCCTGGCCAACTGGCGCAGGCGAATTTCAAGAATGTCCTCGGCCTGCCGGTCCGAAAGCCTGAAGCGCTCCATCAGGGCAGATTTGGGCTCGTCAGCGTGGCGGATGATCTGGATCACCTCGTCGATGTTGAGCAGCACGAGCTGCCGGCCCTCGAGGATGTGGATGCGGTCCATCACCTTGTCCAGGCGATGCTGGCTGCGGCGCGTGATGGTGGTCTGCCGGAAGGCCACCCACTCGGTGAGCATCTGCCGCAGGTTCTTCTGCACCGGCCTGCCGTCCAGGCCCACCATGGTGAGGTTGATGGGCGCAGAGGTTTCCAGGCTGGTGTGCGCCAGCAGGGTGTTGATCAGCTCCTGCTGCGCGGTCTTGCTGGTCTTGGGCTCAAAGACCAGGCGCACCGGGGCGTCCTTGCTGGACTCATCGCGCACCACGTCCAGCACGGCCAGCACGCTGGCCTTGAGCATCTGCTGATCGGCCGTGAGCGCTTTCTTGCCAGCCTTGACCTTGGGGTTGGTGAGTTCCTCGATTTCTTCGAGCACCTTCTGCGAACTCACGCCGGGCGGCAGCTCGGTCACCACCAGTTGCCACTGGCCGCGGGCGAGGTCCTCGATCTTCCAGCGCGAACGCACCTTCAGGCTGCCCCGGCCCGTGCGATAGGCGTCGGCGATGTCGGAAGCCGGGCTGATGATCTGTCCGCCGCCGCAGTAATCGGGCCCGGGCAGGATGGCCAGCAGTTCCTCGTCGGAAAGCCGCTCGTTCTTGACCAGGGCGATGCAGGCGTCGGCCACCTCGCGCAGGTTGTGGCTGGGGATTTCGGTGGCCAGGCCCACAGCGATGCCGCTCGCGCCATTGAGCAAGACAAATGGAAGGCGTGCGGGCAACTGGCGCGGCTCCTGGGTGGAGCCGTCGTAGTTGGGCACGAAATCCACCGTTCCCATGTCGATCTCGTCGAGCAGCAGGCCCGTGATCTTGGACAGCCGCGCCTCCGTGTAGCGCATCGCAGCGGCACCGTCGCCGTCGCGAGAGCCGAAGTTGCCCTGCCCGTCAATGAGCGGGTAGCGCTGCGAAAAGTCCTGCGCCATGCGCACCAGCGCGTCGTAGGCAGCCGTGTCGCCGTGCGGGTGGTAGCGGCCCAGCACGTCGCCCACCACGCGGGCGCTCTTGACGGGCTTGGCCGCGGTGTTGCCGCTGTAGCCCAGGCCCATGCGGTCCATGGCGTACAGAATGCGGCGCTGCACAGGCTTTTGGCCGTCGCACACATCGGGCAGGGCCCGCCCCTTGACGACGGAAAGCGCGTATTCCAGGTAAGCGCGCTGGGCGTAATTGGCCAGGTTCAGCGCATCGTCGGTTTCGCCGCTGTTGAATTCGATCGTGGCTTGGTCGGTCATCTCAGGTCTCAGACATCAATCTCGACGGCGTCGCCGTGCAGTTCCATCAGCTCGCGGCGTGCCGCGGCCTCGCCCTTGCCCATGAGCTTGGTGATCTCGGCCTCCGTCTGCAGGAAATCCAGGCTGCCCAGTTGCACCGGCAGCAGGCGCCGGGTGTCGGGGTTGAGCGTGGTTTCCCAGAGCTGCTCGGCGCTCATCTCGCCCAGGCCCTTGAAGCGGCTGATGCTCCACTTGCCCTCGGGCACCCCGTCCTTGCGCAACTTGTCGAGGATGGCGGTGAGCTCGCCCTCGTCGAGCGCGTACATCTTGGTGGCCGGCTTCTTGCCGCGGGCGGGCGCGTCCACGCGAAAGAGCGGCGGGCGCGCCACGTAGACGTGGCCGGTCTCGATCAGCTTGGGAAAGTGCCTGAAGAAAAGCGTGAGCAGCAGCACCTGGATGTGGGAGCCGTCCACGTCGGCATCGGACAGGATGCAGACCTTGCCATAGCGCAGGCCCGACAGGTCGGGCGTGTCGCTCGGCCCGTGCGGGTCGACGCCGATGGCCACCGAGATGTCGTGGATCTCGGTGTTGGCGAACAGCCGGTCGCGCTCCACCTCCCAGGTGTTGAGCACCTTGCCGCGCAGCGGCAGCACCGCCTGGCATTCCTTGTCGCGGCCCATCTTGGCACTGCCGCCGGCGGAGTCGCCCTCGACCAGGAACACCTCGTTGTGCGAAATGTCCTTGCTTTCGCAGTCGGTGAGCTTGCCCGGCAGCACCGCCACGCCCGAGCTCTTGCGCTTTTCCACTTTCTGGCCGGCGCTCTGGCGCGTCTGCGCGGCCTTGATGGCGAGCTCTGCCAGCTTCTTGCCGTAGTCCACGTGCTGGTTCAGCCACAGCTCGAGCGCAGGGCGCACGAAGCTGGATACCAGGCGCACCGCGTCGCGTGAGTTGAGTCGCTCCTTCACCTGGCCCTGGAACTGCGGGTCCAGCACCTTGGCCGAAAGCACGTAGCTGGCGCGGGCGAACACATCCTCGGGCAGTAGCTTGACGCCCTTGGGCAGCAGGCTGTGCAGT
>CAYVGD010000179.1:0-5953 GCA_964450095.1 uncultured Polaromonas sp. | reverse complement strand
GAGGCCGCTTGCGCCCGACGAATCGCCCGGGGGCCGGGCTCCTACGCACGCGGGAAATCGCCCAGGGGCTGGGCTCCCGCCCATGCCGGTGATGCCGTTCTGTAGGAGCCCAGCCCCTGGGCGATTTCCCGCGCCGGGCAGGCCCCTGGCCTGCGCCCTGCTGGCCCCACTGGCGCTGTGCGGCGGCATGGCCCACGCACAATCGCCTGGCGCGCTCGACACCGGCCGCCTCTGGGTGAACGCCGGTTTTTATTCCGCCCACTTCGACCGCGCCAAAGACCTGCGCGACGCCAACCCCGGCCTGGACGTGGAATACCGGCTCAGCGACGACGTCTCGCTCACGGCCGGGCGCTTCACCAACAGCGACGACGCGCGCTCGAACTACCTGGGCGCGTACTGGCAGCCCTGGCGCTTTGCCGGCGCCCGCTGGGGCGTGGTGGGCGGCGTCTTCAACGGCTACCCCAAGGCCTTCGACGGCGGTTGGTTCCCCGCCGTGCTGCCCGTGGCCACCTGGGAGCGAGGCCACCTCGGCCTGAACGTGGCGCTGGTGCCGCCGCTGCAGGACCGGCTGTACGGCGCCGTGAGCTTTCAGCTCAAGCTGCGGGTTTCAGGCGGCTCATGAATCCGCAAACATTTCCTGCAAAGTCGCCAACGTGGCCTGCAAGGTCTTGGGCGTCAATTGACCCAGCCTCTTGACCAGGCGCACCTTGTCGACGGCGCGCAGCTGATCCAGCACGATCAGGCCCTTGGTACCCGCGTGCGTGAGGGGTATGCGAAAGGGGGCCGCGAATCCTTTGGACGTCATCGGGGCCACGATCACGGTGCGCAGCGCATTGTTCAATTCAGGCGGGGAAATCAGCACACAAGGGCGTGATTTCTTGATCTCACTGCCCACCGTCGGGTCCAGGTTCACCAGCCAGATGTCGCCGCGCTTCACCAGCTCAGCTCCCCATCACCCTCGTTGCCGAATTCGCCCATGAGCAGTTCGTCCTCCTGCTGAGCGGCCAGCTGGGCTGCCGCCTCGGCCCAACCCGCCCTGGGCGGCTTGGCAGGCTTGCGCAGAACGATTGCACCGTTTTCCACCAGCACTTCCGCAGTGGCCTCGGCGTCGAGCCCCGCCTGCGCCAGCAGTGGCTTGGGCAACACCACGCCCTTGCTGTTCCCAATGTTGCGAATCGCGATTTCCATGCAGAACTCCTGTTGCAACAATGTTATTCCACAAAAATACATCCGTCAACGCGTGGGCGAATGAGCGAGTCGTGGCGCCCATCCCATCAATCCCCACAGGCTCAACACTGGGCAATGTGCCAGATCGTTATCCAACCGCGTTAATTCTTGTTGCTTGATTGAGCGTTGCTCAGCCAGGCAGGAGTTCGCTCCAACACTGCCCGGATGAGCAAAAACCCATCCGGTGCAGCGGCCGCCGAGGCCTTCATCCAGCGCTGGCAAGGCCTCACCGCCAGCGAACTTTCCTCCGCCCAAAGTTTCGTGCGCGAGCTGTGCGACCTGCTCGGCGTGGACAAGCCGCACCCCACGCCCGAGCAGGACTACATGTTCGAGCGACCCCTCAAGGAAACGCACGGCGACGGCAGCGCCAGCGACCGGCGCGTGGACTGCTACAAACGCGGCCACTTCGTGCTGGAGAGCAAGCAAATCAAGACCGGCCCGCACACCAAGGGCTACGACCAGGCGCTGCTGCGCGCCCACGCACAGGCTCAGAACTACGCCCGCGCCCTGCCCGCCAGCGAAGGCCGGCCGCCCTTTCTGGTGGTCGTGGACGTGGGCCGGGTCATTCAGCTGTTTTCAGAGTTCAGCTGCACGGGCGGCAGCTACGTGCCCTTTCCCGACCCACGCAGCCACCAGATCACCCTCCAGGACCTGCGCGACGACGCCGTACGCCAGCGCCTGCGCCTGGTGTGGACGGACCCGCTGGCGCTGGACCCCGGCCGCGCCAATGCGCAGGTCACGCGCGAGGTGGCCGCCGTGCTCGCACAAGTGGCCAAGGGCCTGGAAGCGGCCGGCCACGCCGCAGACCGGGTGGGCGCCTTCCTCACACGCTGTCTGTTTTGCATGTTTGCTGAAGACGTGGGTCTGCTCCCTGCCCCCGAAGGCGCGGGCGCAAAAGGGGCCTTCAGCGCCCTGCTGCTGCAGCACCGCGAGGACCCGCCCGCGCTTGAGCGCATGCTCAAAGCGCTGTGGGCCGACATGGACCGCGGCGGCTTTTCGTCGGCGCTGGGCCAGGACGTGCTGCGCTTCAACGGCAAGCTGTTCAAGCAGGCCCAGGCCGACGGCTACGCCCTGCCGCTGGATCGCACCCTGATCGACCAGCTCCTGGCCGCCAGCCGGGCCGACTGGACCGCCGTGGAACCCTCCATCTTCGGCACCCTGCTCGAACGCGCGCTGGACCCCACCGAGCGCCACGCCCTGGGTGCGCACTACACGCCGCGCGCCTGTGTAGAACGCCTGGTGCTGCCCACCGTCCTGGAGCCGCTGCGCGCCGAGTGGGCCGACGCACAGGCCGCCGCGCTGCTGCTGTCCGGCGAGGCGGCGGCGCTCACCGACGAGGCCGACCGCCTGCGCGACGACATCGCGCAGCGCCAGGCGCAAAAGAAGAACGCCAGGCTCGACGCCCAGGCGCAATGGGAAACTGTGGACAAACTCGACGCCGCCGCCCGCGCCAAGCTGCGCGAGGCCGTGGCCACCGTCAAGGCCTTCCACCACCGGCTGTGCAGCGTGCGCGTGCTCGACCCGGCCTGCGGCAGCGGCAACTTTCTCTACGTCACGCTGGAGCACCTGAAGCGCCTGGAAGCCGAGGTGCTCAACCAGCTCGAAGCGCTGGACCCCAACCTGCGCAACCGCCGCCTGGAGACCGACACAGCCACCGTCACCCTGCAGCAGCTGCGCGGCATCGAGCTCAACCCGCGCGCCGCCGCCCTGGCCGAGCTGGTGCTGTGGATCGGCTACCTGCAGTGGCAAGCCCGCACCGTGGGCTTGGGCAACATCGTCGAGCCCGTGGTGCACGACTACGGGAACATTGAACACCGCGACGCCGTGCTCGCGTGGGACCGCCAGGAACTCCTCACGGACGAAACCGGCCAGCCCGTGATGCGCTGGGACGGCCGCACGCACAAGCTGCACCCCGTCACGGGCCTGCCCGTGCCCGACGAGGGCGCGCAGGTGCCGCAGTGGGGGTACTTGAACCTTCGCAAGGCCGAATGGCCCGCGGCGGAATTCATCGTGGGCAACCCGCCTTTCATTGGCGCCAGCACCATGCGCGCCGCGCTGGGCGACGGCTATGTGGACGCGCTGCGCAGCAGCTGGCCCGAAGTGCCCGATAGCGCCGACTTCGTCATGTACTGGTGGCACCACGCTGCACAGCAGGTAGCGGGCGGAAAGGCCGAACGCTTTGGCTTCATCACCACCAACAGCATCCGCCAGACCTTCAACCGCCGCGTGGTGCAGGCGGCCCTGCCCCGGGTGTCGCTGATCTACGCGATTGCCGACCACCCCTGGGTGGACAGCGCCAACGGCGCGGCCGTGCGCATTGCCATGACCGTGGTCCAGGCCGGCGGACACATGGGCCGACTGCTCAGTGTGCAGGAGGAAAAACCGCAGCCCGATGGCGAGGTGGAGGTGAAGCTCGCGCACAGCCAGGGCCGGCTGCATGAGGATCTGCGGATCGGCGCGAATGTGGCGGCGGCCAAGCCTTTGCGAGCCAATACGAACTTGAGCAACCGCGGAGTTCAGTTGTTCGGCGCAGGCTTCATCGTCACGCGCGAGGAAGCCGCTCAGCTGGGCCTGGGCAGCACACCGGGCCTGGAGAAGCACATCCGCGAATACCGCAACGGTCGCGATCTCACGGGCACGCAGCGCGATGTGCTGGTGATCGACCTCTTCGGCTTGGAGTCAGAGAAGGTACGAACTCAATTCCCTGCGGTTTACCAATGGGTGTTCGAGCAGGTCAAGCCAGAGCGCGATCAGAACAACCGTGCAACTTACCGGCAAAACTGGTGGATCTTTGGAGAACCCAGAAAAGTTCTTCGTCACCAACTGCATGGCCTACCACGCTACATCGCCACGGTGGAAACCGCCAAGCACCGGGTCTTCCAGCTCCTCGATGCCTCGGTGCTCCCCGACAACAAGCTGGTGGCCATCGCAATGAGCGACGCATGCGTGCTGGGCGTTCTGTCCAGCCAGGCCCATGCCGTATGGGCCCTTGCCGTAGGCAGCCGCTTGGGCGTGGGCAACGATCCGGTCTACGTCAAGTCCACCTGCTTCGAAACCTTCCCCTTCCCCGACGCGGACACCAGCCTCACCCCCGCCCTGCGCGCCCTCATCGGCGAACTTGCTGAGCAGATCGACGCCCACCGCAAGGCCCGCCAGGCCGCGCACCCCACGCTCACGCTCACCGGCCTGTACAACGTGCTGGACAAACTGCGCGCCGGCCAGGCACTCACCCCCAAGGACCGTGCCGTGCACGAGCAGGGCCTGGTGTCGGTGCTGCGCAGCCTGCACGACGAGCTCGACGCCGCCGTGCTCGCCGCCTACGGCTGGCAAGACCTGGGCGCTGCGCCCCACGCGCTCGACGCCAGCCACAGCGCCTGGACTGACGCGCTGCTGCACCGGCTGGTCGAGCTCAACGCCCGCCGCGCCGCCGAGGAAGCCGCCGGCACCGTGCGCTGGCTGCGCCCCGAGTACCAGCGGCCCGGCGCCCAGGCGCAGCAGGCCCGCATGGACCTAGGCACCGAAGACACGGAAGGCACGCAAGACACCGAGAACGCGCAGACCGCGCGAACCGCGGCGGGCGCCGCGCCCGCCAGCACGCCCCCGCAGCCCTGGCCCGCCACCCTGCCCGAGCAAATCAAGATCGTCGCCAACGTGCTCAGCCAGTCCCCCACGCCGCTGGACCTGGACACCCTGGCCAGCCGCTTCAAGGCCCGCGGCCGCTGGCGCGACCGTCTGCCCACCATCCTGGACACGCTGGCCGCCATTGGGCGGGCGCACGCGCTGGGCGAAGGTCGGTGGCGGGCATGAGACCCCATGTTCAGTCCTGAAGATCACAAGACATGCGCGTTACCCAATCAGAAGCAATGGGCTTGCTTGCGCAGCCCCACATTTGTCCCGACCTGGAAGATTGGCGCCCAGAACGCCAGGCAAGCCATACGGGGGTGTGTGAAAGCGGCCTCACCACAACAGAAGGAGTGCGTACCCAGTTATGGGTGCAACTCCTCTACCGTCAGTCTCTGAGCACTGGAAAACTCTGGTACAAGTTTTCGGTGCACTTTCGGCAACCCTGGGGAACACAAGGGGTATACCAACTGGACGTTGAGCGGCACAAAAAACCCCTCAGAAATCTCCATGACCGACCCCATGAGCACATAGGCAATGTCAGGTTCGAAGGAGATGATTCATGGAGCACTTGGTCTTTTGACCAAGCCTTGAATCATTTCTGCAAACGCACGAAGATCGTGTTTCGCCCCCCCGTCAGGCACCCGGAAGCCTTTGAACTGCGAGGATGACCATGTTTTGTGAACAGCTGAGCGCACGTCTGGGACTGCATTGCCAGCCGCTGGATAACGAAGGCCGCACTTTTTTGATCGAGACGCCGTTCCGTTTCATGGATGGTGATCACATCCCTCTGTACGTAGAAGTGGTTGGAGAGCAGTTCCGGTTTTTCGACGATGGGGCCGCCTTTATGCACTTCGCAGGGCTGGGCATGAACCTCAAGACAGGCCAGCAGGTCAAGTTCCTCAAAAACGCTGTCGAAGCACACGGCGGGAGCTTCACGGAACGCGGTGAAATTGAGCTATGGACAAAAAACCACGACGCTGGGCAGGCTTTCGCACGCTATGTCTCGGCGCTCATGGACCTGGTCCGTTGGGAGCGCGAACGAAAAACCACCAACCATGATGCAGAACTGTTCGTTGAAGAGGTTGCGCAGTGCTTGAGCGCT
>CAYVGD010000178.1:0-5959 GCA_964450095.1 uncultured Polaromonas sp. | reverse complement strand
GGCGGCATGGGTGGCATGGGCGGCATGGGCATGTAATTGCCAACCGTCCGGACGTCTCCGTCCGACACGAAAAGGGCCGCGAAAGCGGCCCTTTTTCTTTGGCGCGAAGAATCGGGTGCGGGGACCTCGCGTGAGGAACCCGACGCAGTGAACCCGACGCAGGAAAACAGGCACCGGGCACCCGGCGTGAGGAGACAAAGACAAGAAGCCGGGAGAGGAAAGCGCAGAACGGACCGCACCAGGCAGCGCCCCGCCCCGAACCTGGACCCAGGCCGGGTTCAGTCCGCAGCGGCCAAGAGCGGCGCGGGCTGCATCAGGTGCTTGCCCGGATGCTCACCAAAATGCTCAGCCAGGTGCCCCCGCAGGTGCGCGTCCAGGCTGTCGCGCAGGTGCTCGGGCTGCACCAGGTGGATGCCGGCCCAACCGAGCGCACGCGCGGCCTGCACATTGACCGCGAGATCGTCGATGAACACGGTCTGGCTGGCCTGCAGGCCGTGGCGGTCGGCCAGCAGCCTGTAGAGGGCGGCGTCGGGCTTGCCCAATTTCACATCGCCAGAAAAAACCCCGCCGTCAAAGCAGCGCAGGAAAGCGTGCCTGCGCTCCAGCGCGCGCGCAAACGGCTCGGGCATGTTGGACAGGAAATACAACCGCACATCCCCCAAGCGCTCGCGCCGCTGGGCCAGTGCCTGGAGCACCGCGACGTTGGCAGCGATCGGCTGAAGTTCCTCACCGATGGGTGCCAGCAGGCCGTGCACGCTGTCGCGCGCCAGGGCCAGGCGGACGGCGGTGGCCTCGACCACCTGCTCCAGCGGCAGCAGGCCGCGATCGAAGGCCTGCCAGTCCGCGTGGTGAAAGATGGCCTGCGCCAACGCCTGGGCCTCACGCGGCGTGGGGGCCAGGCCCGGCAGGTGCTGGGCCACGCGCTCGGCCGGCCGCCAGTCGAACAGCACCGCGCCGAAGTCAAAGACTATGTTCATGCGCGCAAAGCCCGCACCAGCGCGGCGGTGGAGGGGTCCAGCCCCGACACGTCACCGCTGAGCAGCCGCGGCTCGATGTCGCGGGCCAGCACCTTGCCCAGTTCCACACCCCACTGGTCGAAGCTGTTGATGCCCCAGACCGAGCCGCTCACGAAAACGCGGTGCTCCTGGAGGGCAATCAGCGCGCCCAGGCTCGCCGGCTCCAATCGCTCGAGCAGCAAGAAAGTGCTGGGGCGATTGCCCGGGAAGTGGCGGTGGCCGCTGTCGTCGCTCTTGCCCTGCATCAGGGCCTGGGCCTGCGCGAGTGCATTGGCCAGCAGTTGTGGATGGTGGCCTTCGAGCGCGTGCGCCGCCTCCTTGACCGCCACGAACTCCACGGCCACGCGTTCGCTGCCCTGGTGCAGCATCTGGAAATAGGCGTGCTGGCCGATGGTGCCCGGCTCGCCCCAGATGATGGGCGCGGTGTCGTAGGGCAGCGGCTGGCCTTCGCGGTCCACGCGCTTGCCGTTGCTTTCCATCTCCAGTTGCTGCAAGTAGGCACCCCAGCGGAACAGGAGGCTGTGGTACGGGGCCACGTGCCGGCTGTTGAAGCCGTGGAAATTGCGATACCACACGTCCAGAAGCCCCAGGCGCAGCGGCAGGTTCTGGCCGGCCGGGGCCTGGAGGAAATGCTGGTCCATCGCGTGCGCGCCGGCCAGCAACTGCCGGAAATGCGCCGCGCCGATCGAGATCGCCAGCGGCAGGCCGATGGCCGAGGTGATGGAATAGCGTCCGCCCACCCAATCCCAGAATCCGAAGGTGGTGGAGATGCCGAACTCGGCCGCCGCCTTCACGTTGGTGGTGAGTGCGGCAAAGCGCTGCGGCATGAGGGCTGCCGCCTGCGCGCCCAGTTGCGCCTCGAACCAGCGCTTGGCCGAGCGCGCATTGGTCATGGTCTCGGCCGTGGTGAAGGTCTTGGAGGCGATCAAGAACAGCGTCTTGCGCGCATCCAGGCCGCGCAGCATCGAGGCCAGCTCGTGCCCGTCCACGTTGGAGACGAACACAAACCGCTTGCCCGGCACCTGAAAAGCCTCCAGCGCGCGCGTGGCCATGCGCGGGCCCAGGTCCGAGCCGCCGATGCCGATGTTCACCACGGTCGTGATGCCCTCGTCTGCCCGCACCTGATCGGCGTAGGCCAGCATGGCGTCCAGCGTCTGGTGCACTTCGGCCAGCTCGTTGTCCCAGGGCTGGCCTGCGCCGCTGCCGCGGGGCTGGCGCAGCAGGAAATGCATGGCCGGCCGCTGCTCGGTGGTGTTGACCGGCTGTCCGGCGAACATCGCGTTGCGGTGCGCCAGCACGCCACATTCCTGGGCCAGTTGGAGCAGCAGCGCCTCGGTCTGGCGGCACCACAGGTTCTTGGACAGGTCGGCCAGCACATGGGGCGCGCGCTGGGTGAAATGCGCCACGCGGTCGGGGTCCTGCGCGAAGGCCTGGCGCAGGTCAAAGCCGCGGCCCTCGGCCTCGAAATGGGCCCGCAACTGGGCCCAGGCGGGGGTGCGATCGCAGCGCACGGTCACCAGTGCGGGCGGCGCGTTCATGCCACCGCTTCCATCAGTTGCTCGAGCTTGACTGCATCGGCCGCAAAGGCCCGGATGCCCTCGGCCAGCTTGTCGGTGGCCATGGCGTCTTCGTTGAGCGCATAGCGGAACCCCGGCTCGTCGTACTGCACCGGGTCGATGGCCATGACCAGTGCAGCCTGCGGATCGAGCTGGCGGGTCACCGGCGCCTCGGTCTGCGCCAGTTGCGCAAGCAGCTCGGGGCTGATGGTGAGCAGGTCGCAGCCGGCCAGGGCCGTGATCTGGCCCACGTTGCGAAAGCTCGCGCCCATGACCTCGGTGCGGATGCCGAACTTCTTGTAGTACTGGTAGATCTGCCGCACGGACCGCACGCCCGGGTCGTTCACGCCGGCCTGCTCGGCCTCGACCCAGGCAGGGCCGGCTGCCTTTTTGTACCAGTCGTAGATACGGCCCACAAAGGGAGAAATCAGTTGCACCTTCGCGTCGGCGCAGGCCACGGCCTGGCAGAAGGAAAAGAGCAGCGTGAGGTTGGTGCGGATGCCTTGCGCCTCCAGCTGCCGGGCGGCCTGGATGCCCTCCCAGGTGGCGGCGATCTTGACCAGCACACGCTCGCGGGCCACGCCCTGCGCCTGGTAAAGCGCCATGATGCGCTCGGCCCTCGCCACGGTGGCGGCGGTATCGAAGCTCAGGCGGGCGTCGACCTCGGTCGACACACGCCCAGGCACGTGCGCCAGGATCTCCAGGCCAAAGCGCACCAGCAGGCGGTCCATCACCTCGTCCAGCGGCTCGCCGCGATGGGCGCGCACCGACTCCTCCAGCAGAGGCCGGTATTCGGCCTTCTGCACGGCCTTGAGGATGAGCGAGGGGTTGGTGGTCGCATCCTGGGGCCTGAACTGGGCCAGTTGCCTGAAGTCCCCGGTGTCGGCCACCACGGTGGTGGATTGCTTGAGCGCCTCGAGTTGGTTCATGGGGTCATTATCGGGCGGGCGTGAGTACCAAAGACAGCTCATCCAAGGCCGGGCGCATGCCTAGGTGGCAGGCCCCCGGCCATGCGCGCGCAGCGGCATAGAATTTCAAGCTCACGCTGCACGTCCCCTCAAGCACCGCCTGCGACCGCGCAGCGCCCATTTCCCCATGCTAGACCGCATCAAAGCCTGCCTGCCCTCGCTTGCGCCTGCCGAACAGCGCGTGGCCACGCTGGTGCTCCAGGACCCCCGGGCCTTTGCGCAGCTTCCCATCAGCGAACTGGCCGAACTGGCGCATGTGAGCAAGCCCACCGTGGTGCGCTTTTGCCGCAGCCTCGGCTACGACGGCCTGGCCGACTTCAAGCTCAAGCTGGCCGGAAGCGTGAGCGAAGGCGTGCCCTTCATCCACCGCAGCGTGGACAGCGACGACAAAGTGGCCGACGTGGTGGTCAAGGTGATTGACAACACGGTGGCCGCCTTCCTCAAGTACCGAGGCGACGCCAACGTGGGCGCGCTCACGCGCGCGGTCGAGGCGCTGCTGCAGGCCTGCGTGCGGGGTCGGCGCATCGAATTCATCGGCGTGGGCAACAGCGGCATCGTGGCGCAGGATGCGCAGCACAAGTTCTTCCGCCTGGGGGTGCACACCATCGCGCACAGCGACGGCCACATGCAGGTGATGAGCGCCTCGCTGCTGCGCCCGGGCGACTGCCTGGTGGTCATCTCCAACTCCGGCCGCACCCGCGACCTGATGGATGCCACCGACATCGCCCGCAGGAACGGCGCCACGGTGCTGGTCGTCACTGCCAGCGGCTCGCCCCTGGCAGCGGCCGGTGACATCCACCTGGCGGCCGACCACCCTGAGGGCTATGACCGTTACAGCCCCATGGTCTCGCGGCTGCTGCACCTGATGATCATCGACATCCTGGCCACCACCGTGGCCCTGCGCCTGGACAGCGAACGGCTGCAGCCCCTGCTGCAGGACATGAAGGACAAGTTGCGCAGCAAGCGCTACACCTGAGGCCTGGCTCGCCCGAGCGCCCCTCCCTGGTGCGCCTCGGGCGCCACAGGTCGCGCGGCCTCAACGCCCGTTCAGCGACCGCCTGGGGCTGGTGCAGGTTGCAGCACGATGGGGCCGTACCAGGCCTGCACGGTGCTGGCGGTGTTGTCGGTGTCCGTCATGATGGCCACCGCCTTGAGCAGGCCGGGGGGCTCACCGAACACCTGCTCGTAGTCGGCACGGATGTCACGCTCGTGGTCGATCCAGCGGCCCACGGCCTCTGGGCCCGACTGCAGCACCAGCTTGCGGATGCGGTCGGTGCGGCGGTTGTTCACCACGGTGCCCACGGGCAGCTGGTTGGACCACACGTACATCAGCGTCGCATAGGGCAGCGGCTCGCCGGTGAGCGTGCGCGCCAGTTCGGAGAGCATGGCGTCGCGCGCTGAAAAACGGCTGCGGTCGCCCTCGAACACCAGCACCACGCGCACCGGCGAGTCTTCCTTGGCGCTTTGCAGCAGGTCGGCATCGGCCAGCAGGCGGTCCACCTTCCAGGAAAACCGGATGCCGCCCAGCTCGTCGGGGGGCCGTTGCACCATGCGGCGCATGGCACTGATGGACTGGTGCGACGACACGGCCATGGCCGGCCGGCCGTCGCGCCACACGTACTGGTAGCGGTTTCGGCGCTTGCCCGGGAAGGCCTGCTGCTGCCACGGGCTCAGGCCCGCGGGCGGCTGCGGCCGCGCCTCAGCACCGGGCTCGGTATCGGCCGCAGTCGCAGCGGGCGCGGCGCCCTTCCACTGGCGTGCGGCCTCCGTGAAACTGCCCGAGGGTCCGTCTGCGCGGTGCGCACAGCCCCCCAGGGAAAGCAGTGCCAGGGCGCACGAGGCGCCCGCAGCGCCCCACCTTCTAGAAAAACTCATGGGGCGCGAGTCTGGCACAGCCGCTTGACAAATAAAAGACAAAACCGAGGCTAGGGTCGCTGTCTTCACCGGAGCTGTCACCGAAGCCACTTCCGCGCTCGCCAGCGAGGCCGCCACAGCGGGCGTTCCCGAAGGCACTTGCCAGGGCCGCTGCGGCCATCAGCCGCCCGGCGGTGCGCGCAGTTCAGGGCGCCTGCGGCTTTGCAGCAGCGCAATGTTCTGCTCGCCGGTCACGGTGCTGGCGTAATGCTTGTTGATCACGTCCACGCTGGTGCGTGCATTGCGGGCCAGCGTGAGCAGGTCGATCCCCTGGCCATACAGCAGGCGGAAGGTGATGGCCGAATGCCGCAGGCTGTAGAGGCTGCGGGGCTGGCCGTGCGGACCTTGCTTGAAGCCCGTCTCGGCCAGCACCCAGTTGAAGTGGAAGTTGAGCACCCAGTGTGCGTAATTGCGGTCATGCAGGTGCGGCAGGAACAGGTAGTCGTCGGGCCCGCCTCCGCCCTGGGCCTGCTGCTGCCTGCGGATCTGCTGGTAGATGCGCACA
>CAYVGD010000177.1:0-5968 GCA_964450095.1 uncultured Polaromonas sp. | reverse complement strand
CTGCGCTCGGGTGCGTCGGCGCGCGTGATGCTGAGCGCGGCGCTGAGCACCTTGAACAGGTTGATGGAGGTGCTGTCCACCGCCACCACCTCACCGGGCCGGGCGCCGATGAGGCGCGCGATCTTGTGGCCCACGCGCTGGGGCAGGTCGAACCAGCCCGCGCTGTTCCAGCTGCGAATCAGGTCGCGTCCCCATTCCTGCTGCACGGCCTGCGCCACGCGGGCGGCGGTGGCGCGGGGCAGGGCGCCCAGCGAGTTACCGTCAAGGTAGATCACGCCCTCGGGCAGCGTGAAATGCCCGCGCAGTGGCCGCAGCGGGTCTTCCTGGTCCATGTGCTGGCAGTCGATCAAGGTGAGTGGGTTTTTCATGGGCAGCTTTCAAATTCCGCGCAGCACGGCGCGCACCGGGCTGGCGTCGGCCGTGGTGAGTTTGAGGGGCAGGGCGATCAGTTCGTAGTCGCCTTCGGGCACGTCGTCGAGGCACAGGTTCTCGAGCACGCGCAGCCCGTGCCTGCGCAGGGCCTGGTGGCTGTCCAGGGTCTTGCTGTCGGCCGGGTCGATGCTGGCGCTGTCCAGTCCGATCAGCCGCACGCCCAGGCCGGCCAAGTGCTCGACGGTGTCGGGGTGCAGGGCCGTGAGTCCGGCGTCGAAGGCCTCGTGCGCGAAGCGTTCGCAGGTGCGCAGCAGCACCCGGGGCGGCAACTCATGCAGCGCATGGGTCAGGTGCGCCGGCTGCACCAGCGGCGCAGCGCCCAGTGCATGGATGACGCGGCATGGCCCGAGGTAAGGGTCCAGGTCCAGCAGCCCGATGGGGGCGCCCGCGTCGTCGTAGTGCAGTGGTGCGTCGGCGTGCGCGCCCACATGCGGCGACAAGGTCAGCGCACTGACGTTGACCGGGCAGCCAGGTCCGATGCGCGCCACCCAGGCCTGCCGGTAGGGCGTGTCGCCTGGAAAGACCGGGCTGCGTGCATCCACGGCGGGTGAGATGTCCCAGAGCTTTTTCATGGCGCAGCGAAGTTAGCACCGTGAAAAAGGCCGTGGTGTCGGTTAATTCCAACGCGTCGGAAAGAATCTCAGGGCAGGGGTGGCAGCCCGTGGCGCAGGCGGGCCCTGTGGCAGCCCACGCTGCCGGGTTCGAGCTCGCGGCAGGGGTTGGGCCGCCACTCGTAGATGCCGCAGCCCACGCGTTCGCCGATGCGGCCGGTGAGCGCTGCGCAGCGCGTAGGCACGTGGTCGGTGCCGCGCATGCGGCAGGTGCTGTCGGTGACCTCGACCGTCAGCCCGTCCGGCACGCTGCCGCCCAGGGAGTCGAGCTCATGCACCGAGAAGTCGACCCGAAAGCTTGCGCAGCAGGCGCCACATTCGGTGCAGACCGGATCGCTCATGGCGGCGCGGCTTTGTTCAGAGCCTGCCCAGCAGCAGGTACTCCATCAGGGCTTTTTGCACGTGCATGCGGTTCTCGGCCTCGTCCCAGACCACGGACTGTGGCCCATCGATGACGTCGGCCTCCACCTCCTCGCCGCGGTGCGCCGGCAGGCAGTGCATGAAGAGCGCGTCGGGTTGGGCCGCGCGCATCATCTCGGCGCTCACGCACCAGTCGGCAAAGGCCTTCTTGCGCGCCTCGTTCTCGGCTTCGAAGCCCATGCTGGTCCACACGTCGGTGGTCACCAGGTCGGCGCCGGCACAGGCCTCCAGCGGGTCGCTGAAGATCTTGTAGCTCTCGCTGGAGCGGATGCCGGCCACGTCCTGGTCCACCTCGTAGCCGCGCGGCGTGCTCACGTGCACCACGAAGCCCAGCAGTTCGGCCGCCTGCAGCCAGGTGTTGGCCATGTTGTTGCCGTCGCCCACCCAGGCCACCACCTTGCCCCGGATGGAGCCCCGGTGCTCGATGTAGGTGAAGATGTCCGCCATGATCTGGCAGGGGTGGAACTCGTTGGTCAGGCCGTTGATCACGGGCACCCGTGAATGCGCGGCAAAGCGCTCGATCTTGGTCTGCTCGAAGGTGCGGATCATCACCAGGTCCACCATGCGGCTGATGACCTTGGCGCTGTCTTCGATGGGTTCGGCCCGGCCGAGCTGGCTGTCGCCGGTGGTCAGGTGCACCACCGAGCCGCCGAGCTGGTACATGCCCGCCTCGAAGCTCACGCGCGTGCGCGTGGAGGCCTTCTCGAAGATCATGGCCAGCGTGCGGTCCACCAATGGGTGGTGCTTCTCGTAGGCCTTGAATTTGCGTTTGATGAGCGCGGCCCGCTCGAACAGGTAGCCGTAGTCCTCGGCGCTGAAGTCCGTGAACTGCAGGTAGTGGCGGATGGGCTGGGTGCTCATGCCAGGCCTTTTTCGGCTAGGAACTGCCTGACCAGCGGCGCCAGAATGGCCACCACTTCGTCGGCCTCGGCCTCGGTCATGGTCAGCGGCGGCACCAGGCGGATCACGCTGTCGGCGGTGACGCTCAGGAGCAGCCCGGCCTCGGCCGAGCGGGTCCAGATCTCGCCGCAGGGCACGGTCAGCTCCACGCCCAGCATCAGCCCGCGGCCGCGGATTTCCTTCAGGCCCGGCAGACCGCCGAGCTCGCGCTGCAGCGCCGCGCGCAGGTGCTCGCCCACTTTCACGGCGTTTTCAAGCAGCCCGTCTTCTTCCATGATGCGGATGGTTTCCACGCCGGCGCGCATGGCCAGCGGGTTGCCACCGAAGGTGGTGCCGTGGTTGCCGGGCTTGAAGATGTGGGCCGCCTTGGGGCCTGCAACCACCGCACCGATGGGCACGCCCGAGCCCAGCCCCTTGGCCAGCGGCATCACGTCGGGCACGATACCGGCCCACTGGTGTGCAAACCACTTGCCCGTGCGGCCCATGCCGCACTGCACCTCGTCGATCATCAGCAGCCAGTCGCGCCGGTCGCACAGGGCCCGCACCTGCCGCAGGTAGTCGGGCTCCATGGGGTTGACGCCGCCTTCGCCCTGGATCGCCTCAAAGAACACGGCCACCACGTTGGGATTGCCTTCGGTGGCTTTTTCGAGCGCTGCGATGTCATTGACCGGCACGCGGATGAAGCCTTCGACCAGCGGCCCGAAGCCGGCCTGCACCTTGGGGTTGCCGGTGGCGCTGAGCGTGGCGATGCTGCGCCCATGGAAGGCCTTCTCGTAGACCACGATCTCGGGGTGTGTGATGCCCCTGTCCTGGCCGAATTTGCGCGCCAGCTTCAGCGCCGCCTCGTTGGCTTCGAGGCCTGTCGAGCAGAAAAAGACGTTCTCCATGCCAGACAACGCCACCAGCCTGGCGGCCAACTCTTCCTGCAGCGGCACGTGGTAGTAGTTGGAGCAGTGGATCACCTTGCCGATCTGGTCGCACAGCGCAGGCACCAGCTTGGGGTGCGCATGCCCCAGGGTGTTGACCGCGATGCCACCCAGCGCGTCCAGGTAAGACTTGCCCTGCGTGTCCCAGACGCGGCAGCCCTGGCCATGGGAGACGGCGATCGGCAGCCGACCGTAGGTGGTCATGACGTGCGGCGAGGCGGGCGCGGCGGCAGGCGTGGGTGCAGAAACGGCGTTCATGGGCAGGCACAAAAAGGAACAGCCGGCAATGCTGTCCCGGCCCGGAGGGCTGGGTGGCGCATGCACCGGCTTTGACGGGGGAAGGGGCCCCTCGGCCCCGCAAGATTTCATTGTAGGGCCAGCCCCTGGCGGCGCCCTGGTCGGGCTTTTGCCCGGGGTGCAGGGTGCCGGGGCGAACCCGGGGCCTGGTCAGGCCTTGACTGGCAAGTGCTGGCGCCGGAGGGCACCGGGCAAGCCGGTCCTGCGCGGCTGCGGATGAGCGTTAAGTCTTGTATAAGATACAATACTTGCGCGATGCGGCAAGCTCCCTATCCCGGGGCGATGCAGCGGCATCCCAGCGACACCTCCACCCATGGTTTCCCCCAGCGCCAAAGAAGTCTTCATCCAGGGCGTCACCCAGGACGGCAAGACCTTCCGGCCCAGCGACTGGGCCGATCGCCTGGCTGGGGTGATGAGCCAGTTCCGCCCGGGCGGCCCCCAGCCGGGCAGCCACCTGTCGTATTCCCCGTGGTGCGTGCCCACCGTGATCAACGGGGTCAAGTGCGTGGTGGTTCACCGCGACCTGCGCGATGCCGAGCCCATGGCCTGGGACTTCGTGCTGAACTTCGCCCGCGACAACAACCTGCAGGTGGCCGAGGCCTGCCTGCTTCCCGACCCGCCCAAGCGCAGCGCCTGAAGCCTTTGGGCGCGCCCTTTCCGGGTGCCCATGAAAAAACCGCCCGGAGGCGGTTTTTTGTTTCTTTGCTGCAGCGCACCCTGTTGAACGGCGGATGGCGTCAGGCCATCCGTGCGAGGTCTTTCGACCCTGGGTCAGGCTGCGGCCAGGGCCAGGGCCTTGACCTTGGAGGACAGGCGGCTCTTGTCGCGAGCGGCCTTGTTCTTGTGGAAGATGCCTTTGTCGGCGATGCTGTCCACGATGCTTTGTGCCTTGGCGAAGAGTTCGGTCGCCTTGGTCTTGTCGCCAGCGGCGACGGCTTTTTCGACGTTCTTCACCGCGGTGCGGTATTTGGAGCGCAGCGAGCTGTTCGCGGCGTTGATCTTGGTGTCCTGACGGACGCGCTTGCGGCCCGACGCCAGGCGCGGGTTCTTCTTTTTCGGTTTGCCACCAGTGGCCATGATGAATTCCTTTGAGTGTCTAAGGATGTTGCAGCAAAGCCCGCCATTATAGACGCTGGCAGCCAGCCCGGCCGGAGGTACCACCCGGCCCCTACACTTGGCGCCCGTGTCACTCATCAAAGCCGCCTCCACCGTCTCGCTGCTGACCCTGGCTTCGCGCATCACGGGCCTGGCGCGGGAACTGCTGATCGCCTCCACCTTCGGTGCCAGCGCGCTCACAGACGCCTTCAACGTCGCCTTCCGCATTCCGAACCTGCTGCGGCGCCTGTTCGCCGAGGGGGCGTTCAGCCAGGCCTTCGTGCCGGTGCTGGCCGCCTCGCGCGCCGAGCATGGGGAGGAGGCGACCCGAAAGCTCATTGACCAGGTGGCCACGGTGCTGGTGTGGGCGCTGCTGGTGACCTGCGTGCTGGGCGTGGCGGCCGCGCCCGTGCTGGTGTGGCTGATGGCCAGCGGCCTGAAACAGTCGGTGCAGGGCTTCGAAGCGGCCGTGTTCATGACGCGCTGGATGTTCCCCTACATCGGCTTCATGTCGCTGGTGGCGTTGTCGGCGGGCATCCTCAACACCTGGAAACGATTTGCCGTGCCGGCGGCCACGCCGGTGCTGCTGAACCTGGCCATGATCGGGGCCGCCTGGCTGGGCGCGCCCTGGCTGGGGGCCCGGGGCGTGGAGCCGATCTATGCCTTGGCCGCAGGCGTGATGGTCGGCGGGCTGCTGCAGTTGGCCGTGCAGGTGCCGGCGTTGCTGCGGCTGGGCCTGCTGCCTCGGGTGGGCCTGTCGCCCGGCCGCCTGCGCGCCGCCTGGCGCGACGACGGCACGCGCCGCATCGCCACCTTGATGCTGCCTGCGCTGCTGGGGGTGAGCGTGGCGCAGGTCTCTCTGCTGATCAACACCCAGATCGCCTCACACCTGACCCCGGGCAGCGTGAGCTGGCTGAGCTATGCCGACCGGCTGATGGAATTTCCCACGGCCCTCCTGGGCGTGGCCCTGGGCGTGGTGCTGATGCCGCAGTTGGCCGCAGCCCGTGCCGCCGGCGAGCCCGAGAAGTACTCGGCCATGCTGGACTGGGGCCTGCGGCTGGTGGTGGCCCTCGGGCTGCCGAGCGCCGTGGCCCTGCTGGTGTTCGCCGAGCCGCTGGTGGCCACCCTCTATCACTACGGTGCCTTCGGCGTGAGGGATGTCGCCATGACCACCCACGCCCTCATGGGCTACGGCGTGGGCCTGGTGGGGCTGGTGGCCATCAAGGTGCTGGCCCCCGGCTTTTATGCGAACCAGGACATCCGCACCCCGGTCAAGATCGCCATCGT
>CAYVGD010000176.1:0-5986 GCA_964450095.1 uncultured Polaromonas sp. | reverse complement strand
GATCATGTCGAGGTAGCGCACCTCGAAGATGCGCAGGGGCAGAAGCCCGCCGGGAAACAGCACCGTGCCCAGCGGGAACAGCGGCAGCTCAGACAGGTGGGTGGTGGCGCTCATGCCGGGATGATGCCAGCTTGCCGCCCGCCAGCACAGCGCCTGGGTGCAATCCCGTCCGTAGGACGCGGGCCTTACTCGACCGCGTCGGCCGGCTGCCTGAGCAGCATGGCCAGGCTGTCGGCCACGGTCTTGCGCAGCTCGCGCCGGTCGCAGATGAAGTCGATCGCGCCTTTTTCCTGCAGGAACTCGGCGCGCTGGAAGCCCTCGGGAAGCTTCACGCGCACGGTGGACTCGATCACCCGCGGGCCGGCAAAACCGATCAGCGCCTTGGGCTCGGCGATCACGATGTCGCCCATGAACGCGAAGCCCGCGCTCACGCCGCCCATGGTCGGGTCGGTCAGCACGCTCACATAAGGCAGACCCTTCTTGGCCAGGCGCGTGAGGGCGGCATTGGTCTTGGCCATCTGCATGAGCGACAGCAGGCCTTCCTGCATGCGCGCGCCGCCCGTGGCTGTGAAGCAGATGAAGGGCACTTTCTGCTCGATGGCCGCGTGCACGCCGCGCACGAAGCGCTCGCCCACCACGGAGCCCATGGAGCCGCCCATGAAGTCGAACTCGAAGCAGGCCGCCACCACGCCGATGCTGTGCACCGCGCCACCCATGACGATGAGCGCGTCGGTCTCGCCCGTGTTCTCCATGGCTTCCTTCAGGCGCTCGGGGTACTTGCGGCTGTCCTTGAACTTCAGCGCATCGACCGGCAGCACCTCCTGGCCGATCTCGTAGCGGCCCTCGGCATCGAGGAAGGCGTCCAGCCGCAGGCGGGCGCTCATGCGGTGGTGGTGGCTGCACTGGGGGCAGACGCTCTGGTTCTTCTCCAGGTCCGTCTTGTAGAGCACGGCTTCGCAGCTGGGGCACTTGATCCACAGGCCTTCGGGCACGCTGCGGCGCTCGTTGGGGTCGGTGGGCGAGATCTTGGGGGGAAGCAGCTTGTCAAGCCAAGACATGGATGGAACGTCCTTCGGTGAGGGGCCCGGCGCGTGTGGCGCCAGGCCTTGAAAGCTCAAGCGTGCGGGCTCGAAAAACCAGCCGACATTATGCGCTGGGCAGCCCGGCGGTCGATGCGGCGCGCGTGTCGAGCGCGGCACGCACGCCCTCCAGGAAGTCGCGCACCACGCCGGGCGCTTCACCCCGGCCGGCGGGTTCGAGCAACTGGATGATGCGGCTGCCGATCACCACCGCGTCGGCCGTGCGGCCGATGGCCTGGGCGGTGGCTGCGTCGCGGATGCCAAAGCCCACGCCCACCGGCACGCTCACGTGCTCGCGGATGCGCGGCAGCATTTTCTCGACCTCGTCCACGTTCAGCGTTCCTGCGCCGGTCACGCCCTTGAGCGAGACGTAGTACACATAGCCCGAGGCCACGCGCGCCACCTGGGCCATGCGCTCGGCGGTGGAGGTGGGCGCCAGCAGGAAGATGAGGTCCATGTCGCGCTCGCGCAGGCGCGCTGCAAAGCTGGCGCATTCCTCCGGCGGGTAATCCACCACCAGCACGCCGTCCACGCCGCAGTCGGCGGCGTCGCGCACGAAGGCGTCGCGCCCGCGCTTGATGTCGTAGGCCTCGATCGGGTTGGCATAGCCCATGAGCACCACCGGCGTGGCAGCGTCCTTCTGGCGGAAGGCGCGCACCATGTCCAGCACCTGCGACAGGCCGATGCCCAGGGCCAGCGCTTTTTCGCCGGCCTTCTGGATCACCGGGCCGTCGGCCGAGGGGTCGGAGAACGGCACGCCCAGCTCGATGATGTCGGCGCCGCCTGCCACCATGGCGTGCATCAGCTCGGGCGTGATGTCCGCAAAAGGGTAGCCCGCTGTGACGTACGGGATGAGTGCCTTGCGGCCTTGCTGCTGGAGCTTGGCCAGAACGTCCTGGATGCGGCTCATTGGAAGTCCACCTTTTGGACGCCGCCCTTGACGCCCTGCCCGCGGCAGGAGGGGCGGCAGTAGAAGTCGGCCTGGGAGAGGTCGGCCACGGTGCCGATGTCCTTGTCGCCGCGGCCAGAGAGATTGACGAGGATGGACTGGTCGGACCGCAGGGTCTTGGCCAGCTTCATCGCGTGTGCGATGGCATGGCTGGACTCCAGCGCCGGGATGATGCCCTCGGTGCGGCACAGGTAGTGGAAGGCCTCGAGCGCCTCCTGGTCGGTGACGCCCACGTACTCGGCCCGGCCGATGTCCTTGAGGAAGGCATGCTCGGGACCCACGCCGGGGTAGTCCAGGCCGGCGGAGACGCTGTGCGTCTCGGTCACCTGGCCGTCTTCGTTTTGAAGCACGTAGGTGCGGTTGCCGTGCAGCACGCCGGGCACGCCTTTTTGCAGCGAGGCCGAGTGCTTGGCGGTGTCCAGGCCCTCGCCCGCAGCCTCGACGCCGATGAGCCGCGTGCCCTCGAAGGGGATGTAGGGGTGGAAGATGCCCATGGCGTTGCTGCCGCCGCCCACGCAGGCCAGCACAGCATCGGGCTGGCGGCCGCCGGTGAGCTCGGGCATCTGCGCAATGCACTCCGTGCCGATCACGCTCTGGAAGTCACGCACCATCATGGGGTAGGGGTGGGGCCCGGCCACCGTGCCGATGATGTAGAAGGTGTTGTCCACGTTGGCCACCCAGTCGCGCAGGGCTTCGTTGAGCGCGTCCTTGAGGGTCTTGCTGCCCGACTCCACCGGCACCACGGTCGCGCCCAGCAGCTTCATGCGGTAGACATTGGGGCTCTGGCGCTTGACGTCTTCGGCGCCCATGTAGACCACGCATTCCAGGCCGTAGCGCGCACAGATGGTGGCCGTGGCCACGCCGTGCTGGCCGGCGCCGGTCTCGGCGATCACGCGGGGCTTGCCCATGCGTTTGGCGAGCATGGCCTGGCCGATGGTGTTGTTGATCTTGTGCGCGCCCGTGTGGTTGAGGTCCTCGCGCTTGAGGTAGATCTGCGCGCCACCCATCTCGCGGCTCATGCGGGCTGCGTGGTAGATCGGGGAAGGGCGGCCGACGAACCGGGCGAGTTCCTCGTTGAACTCGGCCAGGAACTCGGGGTCGTGCTGGTAGCGGGCGTAGGCCGCCTTCAGCTCATTGATCGCGTGGGTGAGGGTCTCGGAGACGAAGCTGCCGCCATAGATGCCGAAATGGCCGCTGGCGTCAGGCTGGAGGTAAGGGGTCATGGCGCTTGGCAAGTTGCTCATCGGCCGCGCGCACGGCGGCGATGAATTGGTGGATCTTGTCGGCGCTCTTGATGCCCTTGGACACCTCCACGCCGGAACTCACGTCAACGGCCAGCGTCTTGCAACGCGGCCGCACTTGCAAAATGCCATCGGTCACATTTGCAGGCGTCAACCCACCAGACAAGACGAGGTGAGCGTTGACGTTTGGAGGAAGCTGTGACCAATTGAATGTCTTTCCGCCGCCGCCGTATCCCTCGACATGGGTGTCGAGCAGGATGGCCTGGGCAGCCGTGAAATCCTGCACGTATTTTAGGAGGTCGAAGGGCGCCACACCCGCCTGCGGGGCATCGCCGGCCGGGATGCGGGCCGCCCGCAGGAAAGGCCGGCCCAGGGCCTCGCACTGCTGGGGCGTCTCGTCACCGTGAAACTGCACCAGGGCCGAAGGCATCCGGGCCAGCGCCTCCCGGACGAAGCCGGGCTCGGCGTTCACGAACAGCAGCACGGGGCAGACGAAGGGCGGCAGGCGTGCGGCGAGCTCGGCCGCGCGCTCGGGGGCCACGAAACGGGGGCTGGGCGGGTACAGCACGAAACCCAGGGCATCGGCTCCGGCGGCCACGGCTGCGTCCACGTCGGCCTCGCGGGTGAGGCCGCAGATCTTGATGCGGGTGCGCTCTGCAGGGTTCATGGCAGCCAATCATAGGCCGGGGTGCGCTCCGGCAAGCCCCAGCAGGGCTCGTACACCGGCCCGAGGAAGTAAAGCCCGTCGGGCGAGAAGGTGGGTGCCGCGGCATTGCGGCTGCGTGCCTGCAGCACCTGCTGCATCCACGGCGCGGGTTTGGCGCCCTGCCCGATGTAGACCAGGCAGCCCATGATGTTGCGGATCATGTGGTGCAGAAAGGCGTTGGCCTCGAACTCGAAGCGCCAGAACGCTCCCCGGCGCTGGATGTCGATGCGCCGGATCGTCTTGACCGGCGTGTGTGACTGGCACTGCGCCGCCCGGAAGGACGAGAAGTCGTGCTCGCCCAGCAGCGCTTCGGCGGCCTGGCGCATGGCCGCCTCGTCCAGCGGCTTGAACACCCAGCCCGCGCGCCCGGCCTCCACGCTGGGGCGCACCGGGGACTCCAGCAGCACATAGGCGTAGCGGCGCGCCACCGCGTGCGTGCGGCAGTGGAACGCGTCCGGCACGTGCCGGGCCCATTGCACCGCGATGCCGGGCGGCAGGAAGCTGTTGGGTCCGCGCACCCAGGCGTTCTCGGTGCGCTCGGCCGTGGTGTCGAAATGCACCACTTGCATGAGCGCGTGCACGCCCGCATCGGTGCGACCGGCGCACATCGTGCGGATCGGCTGGTTGCAGAATTTGGCAAGCGCCAACTCCAGCTGGTCCTGCACGGTGTTGCCAGAGGGCTGGCTCTGCCAGCCGTCGTAGCTGCCGCCCTGATAGCTCAGGCCGAGTGCGATCCTCATGCGTCTTTCCTCGGTGGGGCGGTGGCGGGGGCAGGTTCGAGGTCCAGCGAAATGCCGCTCAGGTCCAGCGGACCGGGCGCCGCGGCGCGTACAGGCGGCCTCGCCTGGCTGGGCACCGGGTCCAGGTTCAGGTCTGGAAACAGTCGGGGGCGTTTGTCGGCGCCGGCGGGGCTGGCGGCGGCGATGTTCAGGTCCAGCGCCGGCGCCGGGCCGCCAAGGTCGAGGTCCAGGTCAAAGAGGGCAGGCCTGGGCGCTGGGAAAGGCGCCGCTGGAACTGGGTCAGCAGGCGCTGCCGGCGCCAGGCCTGCGCGCGCCACCGATGCCAGGCCGGCGCTGCCGGGTCCGGACGCCCCGGGGGCTGCGGGCTCCTGGGGCAGCACCGGCCGGAATCGCCCCTGGGCCTGCAGCTCGAGGTCGGGTGCTGGTGGCATGGCGTTGGTCTTCCACTTGAGCGCCTGCCGCCGCCTGCCTCGCAGCCAGGCGGCACCGGCCAGCAGCATGCTCACCCCGAGAACCGCCCCCAGGCCGAGCAGCCAGGGGAGGGCAGCAGCGCTGGGCTGTGCCTTCTCGTTCATGGCCGGGGGGGGCGTCTGGGCCGGGGCGTCCCCGCGTTTCGGGCCTTCGGGTTGTGCCGGCTCGGGGAAGGTCTGGGCGCTGCTGCTACTTCCTGGGCTTGCGCTCTGGGCAAGCCGACCGAGCGTCTGCCTGGCCTCCTCGGCAGGCACGCGGTTGGACTCTTCGGCCGTGGGCAGCCTGAGCGCCGCGTGAGCCAGCAACCTGTGGATGTCACCTGTCACAAAGGCCTGCGGATTGAGCCGGTAAAGCGCCAGCAGGAACTGGTCCATGGTGGTGCCCGGCGGCACCTGGTCCAGTGCGATTTCGGTGGCGCTGGCCCCGGGGCTGACGGTCAGGGTGACCGGAGCCTGCGCCACCGGCGAGACCTGCACCACCTGCGCCACCTGCCCCAGCGGCGTCTGGCCCTGCGCGACGGAGGCTGCGGCCAGGGCGCACAGCCCGCCCAGGGCGAGCGACCGGCGCAGCCCGGGCAGGCGGGCCCGGCGGGCGGCGCGTGTGAATCGGTGCATCAACGGGACCATGGAAGGGCGAGGCAATGGTTGACCTTATCACCAAAAGAAAAGCGGCCGAAGCCCGGTGGCTCCAGCCGCTGCTGCATCGGGCGCCAGCGCCCGGGCTGCGCCTGAGCCGCGCTCAAGCCTCCAGCAGGATGCGCAGCATGCGGCGCAGCGGTTCGGCCGCGCCCCACAGCAACT
>CAYVGD010000175.1:0-6074 GCA_964450095.1 uncultured Polaromonas sp. | reverse complement strand
CCAGTTTCTGCAGGCGAACGTCCGGTGCCTCGTTCTGGACCAGGTTGAACTGGACGGGCTCGCTGTTGACGTAGAGGGTGTAGATGCCCGAGCCAGGCAAGGACGGATCGATGGGCGCCGGCCCGCTGACCTGCGCGGGCACCACGCTTTGCTGCGTTGCAAGGCGCGGGTGGAGCAAGTGGGTTCCGTTCCACACCGTCTGGTCGATCAGCGATGCAATCTGCCGCTTGAGTTCCTGGAACTCCAGGTCCAGGGAAGAGCGGTCGGTATCGACCAGGCTGCCGCTGGCCGCCTGCACCGACAGTTCACGCATGCGCTGCGCCATGTCGCTGAGCGCGCCCAGGGCCCCGTCCGCGGTCTGGGCCATGGAGACGCCGTCGCGCACGTTGCGGACGGCTTGTTCCAGCCCCTTGATCTGGGCGGACAGGCGGTTGGAAATGGCCAGGCCCGCCGCGTTGTCGCCGGCCGTGTTGATGGCTTTGCCCGTGCTCATGCGCTGCATGCTGACCGCGCTGAGCTTGCTGGACTGGTGCAATGCCATCGCAGCCCGGTCGGACATGATGTTGGTGTTCAGGATGGGCATCGGACGGGGTGCGGGGTGTCGGTCCATCAAGCCAGCAAAACGCATACCAAATTAAAAATGACAATCAATAGTTCATAAGTATTCAAAAAGCGTTCAGCCAAGGCGTTGGGCGTCGGAAACCCCGTTTGTCCGGCTTTCGACACCGCAGCCTGGCTTGTATGGGGTGCTCGCCGTCCCCCCATTGAGGGACCCCTGGGGGCTCCTGGGCCTCGTCTGGGCCGAGATTGGGAAAGGGCTGAGCCTCAGCGGCCGCCGACCATCTTCACGCGCAGCGTGAGCACCTGCCACCCCTGCTGCTGCAGGCGTGTGCGGATCAGCGGCGCGAGCTGACGGAGCTTGGCGGCGGCGGCGCTGCTGCTGACCATGAGGCACCAATCGGTGCCGTCCAGCGGCCCGGGTGTGACCACGGGCCGCAGCGCCGGGGGAATGACGTCTTGCACGCAGCGGTACATGGCGCTGGATTGGTCCACCAGGCTGGCCAGGCGCGCGAGTGCGGGTGCGCCTTCGATGGCCTGGTTCAGGCTCAGCGCAGGCGGCAGGCGGCGGTACATGGTGAAAAACTCAAGGGGCTTGGGGCAGGCGCGCGGGGTGATCCCGCGTTTGGCGCGGGGCATTATGGCGCGGGGTCACCGGCGGCGGGAAGGCCCGGAAAGGCCGGCTTAAAATCGCGGGCTGTTTGCCGCCTGCGCCTCTCGTCCTGGGGAGGGCAGGCGGCTCAGTTTTGCCCCAACACTCTCCACGAAGGGTCCAAGGCCCGGCAGGCTTGCTTGCCCGGCCCACCGCGTATGGCTTTGCAATTCCTCACCAAAATCTTCGGCAGCCGCAACGACCGCCTGCTCAAGACCTACCGCAAGACGGTCGAGCGCATCAACAGCCTCGAGGCACAGGTCGAGCAACTCGGCGACGAAGCCCTGCGGGCCAAGACCGAGGAATTCAAGCAGCGCGTGGCCCAGGGCGAGACGCTGGACGCCCTGCTGCCCGAGGCCTTTGCCGTGGTGCGCGAGGCCAGCAAGCGCGTGATGAAGATGCGCCACTTCGATGTGCAGCTCATGGGCGGCATGGCGCTGCACCAGGGCAAGATCGCGGAGATGCGCACCGGCGAGGGCAAGACGCTGACCGCCACCTTGCCCGTCTACCTCAATGCGCTGGCGGGCAAGGGCGTGCACGTGGTCACGGTCAACGACTACCTGGCCAGCCGCGATGCGGCCTGGATGGGGCGCCTCTACAACTTCCTGGGCCTGTCGGTGGGCGTGAACTCGCCGCAGATGAGCCGCCAGGAAAAGCAGTCCGCCTACGGCTCGGACATCACCTACGGCACGAACAACGAATTCGGCTTTGACTACCTGCGCGACAACATGGTGTACGAGCCGGGTGATCGCGTGCAGCGCAGCCTGAACTACGCCATCGTCGACGAGGTGGACTCGATCCTGATCGACGAGGCGCGCACGCCGCTGATCATCAGCGGCCAGGCAGAGGACCACACCGCGCTCTACCAGGCCATGACCCGCGTGGTGCCCCAGCTCACGCGCCAGGAAGGCGAGGCCGACCCGCGCACCGGCGAAGGCGTGATCCAGCCCGGCGACTTCACGGTCGACGAGAAGTCGCACCAGGTCTACCTGACCGAACAGGGCCACGAGAGCGCGGAGCGCATCCTCTACGGGCTGGGGCTGATCCCCGAGGGCGCATCGCTCTACGACCCGACCAACATCCAGCTGCTGCATCACCTGTATGCGGCGCTTCGCGCGCAGCACATCTACCACCGCGACCAGCACTACGTGGTGCAGGACGGCGAGGTGGTGATCGTGGACGAATTCACCGGCAGGCTGATGTCGGGCCGCCGCTGGAGCGATGGCCTGCACCAGGCCGTCGAGGCCAAGGAAGGCGTGCAGATCCAGGCCGAGAACCAGACCCTGGCCTCCATCACCTTCCAGAACTATTTCCGCCTCTACGGCAAGCTGTCGGGCATGACCGGCACGGCCGACACCGAGGCCTATGAGTTCCAGGAGATCTACGGCCTCGAGACCGTGGTGATCCCGCCGAACCGGCCCAGCCGCCGCGATGACCAGCTCGACCGCGTCTACAAGACCACCCAGGAAAAGTACGACGCGGCCATCGCCGACATCCGCGAATGCCATGAGCGCGGCCAGCCGGTGCTGGTGGGCACCACATCGATCGAGAATTCCGAGATCATCGACAAGCTGCTCGAGCAGGCCCAGCTGCCGCACCAGGTGCTCAACGCCAAGCAGCACGCCCGCGAGGCCGAGATCGTGGCCCAGGCCGGCCGGCCCGGCATGATCACGATCGCCACCAACATGGCCGGCCGCGGCACCGACATCGTGCTGGGCGGCAACATCGAAAAACTGGTGGCGGCCATCGAGGCCGACGAGTCGCTGGACGAAGCTGGCCGGCAGGCCAAGGTGAGCGCACTGCGCGAAGGCTGGCAGGCCGAGCACGAGAAGGTCAAGGCCCTCGGGGGCCTGCGCATCATCGCCACCGAGCGCCACGAGTCGCGCCGCATCGACAACCAGCTGCGCGGCCGCTCGGGCCGCCAGGGCGACCCCGGTTCCTCGCGCTTTTACCTGAGCCTGGACGACCCGCTGATGCGCATCTTCGCGGGCGACCGCGTGCGCGCCATCATGGACCGCCTCAAGATGCCCGAGGGCGAGGCCATCGAGGCCGGCATGGTCACGCGCAGCATCGAGTCGGCGCAGCGCAAGGTCGAGGCCCGCAACTTCGACATGCGCAAGCAGCTGCTGGAGTACGACGACGTCTCCAACGACCAGCGCAAGGTCATCTACCAGCAGCGCAACGACATCATGGATGCGCCCAGCCTGGAGGCTCAGATCGCGGCGCTGCGCGAGGGCTGCTTCACCGACCTGGTGCGCCAGCACGTGCCCGCCGAGACCGTGGAAGAGCAGTGGGACCTGCCTGCGCTGGAGCAGGTGCTGCGCGAGCAGTGGTCCATCGACCTGCCGCTGCAGGCGCAGCTGTCGGAGGCCGCATCGCTCACCGACGAGGACATCCTGGAGAAGGTGCTGGCCGCGGCCAACCAGGTCTTTGCCGACAAGGTGGCGCAGATCGGTGAGCAAAATTTCATCCAGTTCGAGCGCATGGTGCTGCTGCAGACCATCGACACGCACTGGCGCGAGCACCTGAGCGCGCTGGACCACCTGCGCCAGGGCATCCACCTGCGCGGCTATGCGCAAAAGCAGCCCAAGCAGGAATACAAGCGGGAAGCCTTCGAGCTCTTCGGCCAGATGCTCGACAGCATCAAGAACGAGGTCACTCGCGTGCTCATGACCGTGCAGATCCAGACCCGCGACCAGCTTGACCAGGCCGCCCAGGCCATGGAGCAGCGCGGCGAGCAGATCGCCAACGTCACCTACTCCGCGCCCGACGAAACCGGGCAGCCGCAGGTCACCAGCGAAGAGGCGGCGCGCCTGCAGGCCTTCGTGGACGCCCAGGCCATGCCGCGCGTGGGTCGCAACGACCCCTGCCCCTGCGGCTCGGGCAAGAAATACAAGCAGTGCCACGGCCGCCTGAACTGAGCGCCAGCGCCTCGATCTTTTCGCTGAAGGACACCCCATGCCCGTGAACCTGGTGGCCACGCCCGCCGCTGAACTCCACCCTGTGCCCGGCGTGCGCTGGGGCATCACTGAAGCGGGCGTGCGCAAGCAGGGCCGCAAGGACCTGGCCGTGATGCTGCTCGACGAAGGCAGCGCGGTCGGCGCGGTGTTCACCCAGAACCGCTTCTGCGCTGCGCCCGTGCAGGTCTGCCGCGAGCACCTGGCGCAGGGGTTCGGGGTGCGGGCGATGTTGATCAACACCGGCAATGCCAACGCCGGCACCGGCGACGACGGCCTGGTGCGCGCGCGCTCGACCTGCATCGCCCTGGCGCGCCTGCTGGAGGTGTCGCCCGAGCAGGTGCTGCCGTTTTCCACCGGCGTGATCATGGAGCCACTGCCGGCCGACCGCATCATCGCGGGCCTGCCCCGCGCACTGGATGCTGCGAAGGAAGACGCCTGGGCCCACGCGGCCGAGGCCATCATGACCACCGACACGGTGCCCAAGGCGCGCTCTCAGCGCATGAGCATCGGTGGCCGGACCGTGACGATCACAGGCATCAGCAAGGGCGCGGGCATGATCCGGCCCAACATGGCGACCATGCTGGGCTACCTGGCCACGGACGCGTGCATCGCCCCCGAGCTGATGGCGGGCCTGGCGCGGGACCTGGCAGAGGGCTCGTTCAACCGCGTGACCGTGGACGGGGACACCTCCACCAACGACTCCTTCGTCGTGGTGGCCACCCAGAAGGCAGGGCACGCGCCGGTCACTTCCTGGGACTCGGCAGACGGCCGCACGCTCAAGGCGGCGCTCATGGACGTGGCGCGCTGGCTGGCGCAGGCCATCGTGCGCGACGGCGAGGGCGCGACCAAGTTCATGACCGTGCGTGTCGAAGGCGGCCGCACCGCCGAGGAATGCCGGCAGGTGGCTTACGCCATCGCGCATTCGCCGCTCGTGAAAACCGCCTTCTTCGCCAGCGACCCGAACCTGGGCCGCATTTTGGCGGCCGTGGGCTATGCCGGCATCGCCGACCTGGATCAGACGAAGATTGACCTGTACCTGGACGACGTGCTGGTGGCCCAAAACGGCGGCCGGCACGTGAACTACGCCGAGGCCGATGGCGCGCGCGTGATGAAGCAAAGCGAGATCACGGTGCGCGTGCTGCTGGGCCGAGGCCAGGCGCAGGAGACGGTCTGGACCTGCGACTTCTCGTACGACTACGTCAAGATCAACGCGGACTACCGCAGCTGAACGCCGCACCTGGCGATGGCGCCATCGAGGCGCCGCAACAGAACCACAAGGACAGCCCATGAACGACGCCCTGGAGCGGCTGATCGGCCGCGTGGAAGCGCTGGTCGAGCGCATCGAGACCGTGCTGCCCCAGGCCCTGCGCGCGCCCGACTGGTCGGCTGCCGTGGCCTGGCGCTACCGCCGCCGCGCGGGTGGCCATGGAGCGCTCCTGCCGGTGCTGCACACCGCGGCCATTCGCCTGGCCGACCTGCAGGAAATCGACGACCAGAAGGCCCGGATCCAGCGCAACACCGAGCAGTTCGTGCGCGGCCTGCCCGCCAACAACGTGCTGCTCACCGGCGCCCGCGGCACGGGCAAGTCGTCGTTGATCAAGGCCTGCCTGAACGAGTACGCGCCGCAGGGCCTGCGGCTGATCGAGATCGACAAGGACGACATCACCGACCTGCCCGACATCGTCGAACTGGTGGGGGGCAGACCCGAGCGCTTCATTGTCTTCTGCGACGACCTGAGCTTCGAGGACGGCGAGTCGGGCTACAAGGCGCTCAAGTCCATCCTGGACGGTTCGGTGGCGGCTGCCACCCCCAACGTGCTGATCTACGCCACCAGCAACCGCCGCCACCTGCTGCCCGAATACATGAAGGACAACCTGAGCTACACGCACACGCCCGACGGCGAG